>NZ_JBOY01000075.1:0-10962 GCF_000647775.1 Pseudomonas sp. RL
GGCCGCGCGCTATCCGCAGGCCGACGGACTGGCGCTGGACATTGCCGAGGGCATGTTGCGCCACGCCAGGCCGCTGGGGGGCGCGCGGCATTTCCTGGCCGGCGATGCCGAGGCGCTGCCCCTGCGTGACGCCAGCTGCGAGCTGATCTTCTCCAGCCTGGCGCTGCAGTGGTGCGCGGACCTGGCGGCGGTGCTCGGTGAGGCGCGGCGTGTGCTGCGCCCGGGTGGTGTGCTGGCCTTCTCCAGCCTCGTCGAAGGCACGCTGGGCGAACTGCGCGAGAGCTGGCGGCAGGTGGATGAGCGGGTGCATGTCAATCGCTTCCGACATTTTGCGGACTACCAGGTGCTGTGCGCCGGCAGTGGCCTGCGTGTGGTGCACCTGGAGCAGCGCCCGTTGGTGCTGCATTTCGCCGATCTGTTCGCGCTGACCCACGAACTCAAAGCGCTCGGCGCGCAGAACCTCAATCAGGGCCGGTCGACGGGGCTCACCGGGCGGGCGCGTATGCGCGCATTGGCCGAGGCCTACGAGCGCTTCCGTCAGCCGCAGGGACTGCCGGCCACCTACCAGGTGATTCATGCCGTGCTGGAGAAGTGCTGATGGGTCACGCCTTCTTCGTTACCGGCACCGACACCGACATCGGCAAGACCACGGTTGCTGCTGGCCTGCTGCACGTCGCGCGCCGGCAGGGCCTGAGCACGGCGGCCGCCAAGCCGCTGGCCTCCGGCTGCCAGGCGAGCGCGAAAGGGCTGCGCAACGCCGACGCCCTGACACTGCAGGCCGAGTGCGATCCGCCGCTGCCCTATGCACTGATCAATCCCTACGCCTTCGAGCCGGCCATCGCGCCCCATGTGGCCGCGCGCGAGGCGGGCGTGGACCTGGACGTTACGCAGCTGGCCGCCGCCGTGCAGCGGGTGCTGGCGCACGGCGCAGACTTCACCCTGGTGGAAGGCGCCGGTGGCTGGCGCGTGCCGCTGTCCGGCGAGGTCTACCTGTCCGATCTCGCTGTGACGCTGGGGCTGCCGGTGATTCTGGTGGTGGGAATGCGCCTGGGATGCCTCAATCACGCGCTGTTGACGGCCCAGGCCATTCGGGCGGATGGTCTGCATCTGGCAGGCTGGGTGGCCAATCAGGTCGACCCGCACATGCCGCGTCAGGCCGAAAACCTGCAGGACCTGCGGGCGCGCCTGGATGCGCCGTGCCTTGGATGGGTGCCGCACCTGGCGCCTGCCGACGCCGCGCAGGTGGCGCAACACCTGCGATTGGAGGGGTTGGTGGAGCGCTGAGCGCACATTGGTCCTTGTGGGAGCAGGCTTGACAAGCCAGGGAGCTAAACGTAAGTTTCAAACAACTGTTTGAGCGTGCGTGGTTGTGTCGCAGCTCGCCACCCCAAAGACCTACTGCAGAGGTTTACCGCAATGCCCGACTACAAGGCCCCCTTGCGTGATATCCGTTTCGTTCGCGACGAGCTGCTCGGCTACGAAGCCCACTACCAGAGCCTGCCCGGTTGCGAAGATGCGACCCCGGATATGGTCAACGCCATTCTCGAGGAAGGCGCCAAGTTCTGTGAGCAGGTCATCGCTCCGCTGAACCGCGTCGGTGACCAGGAAGGCTGCAAGTGGTCGCCCGAAGGCGTGACCACGCCCACCGGTTTCAAGGAAGCCTACCAGCAGTTCGTCGAAGGTGGCTGGCCGAGCCTGGCCCATGACGTCGAGCACGGCGGTCAGGGTCTGCCGGAATCCCTTGGCATGGCGGTCAGCGAAATGATCGGCGAGGCCAACTGGTCCTGGGGCATGTACCCGGGCCTGTCCCATGGCGCCATGAACACCCTGAGCGCCCATGGCACCCCCGAGCAGCAGCACACCTACCTGACCAAGCTGGTGTCCGGCCAGTGGACCGGCACCATGTGCCTGACCGAGCCGCATTGCGGCACCGACCTGGGCATCCTGCGCACCAAGGCCGAGCCCCAGGCCGACGGCACCTACAAGGTGACCGGCACCAAGATCTTCATCTCCGCAGGCGACCACGACATGGCCGAGAACATCGTCCACATCGTGCTGGCCCGCCTGCCCGATGCCCCCGCGGGCACCAAGGGTATATCGCTGTTCATCGTGCCGAAGTTCCTGCCTAACGCCGAAGGCGAGGTGGGCGAACGCAACGCCGTGTCCTGTGGCTCGCTGGAGCACAAGATGGGCATCCACGGCAACGCCACCTGCGTGATGAACTTCGACGGCGCCACCGGCTTCCTGATCGGCCCGCCGAACAAGGGCCTGAACTGCATGTTCACCTTCATGAACACTGCGCGCCTGGGTACCGCCCTGCAGGGTATCGCCCACGCCGAGATCGGCTTCCAGGGCGGCATCGCCTATGCCCGCGAGCGTCTGCAGATGCGCGCGCTGACCGGTCCGAAGGCGCCGGAGAAGGCCGCCGACCCGATCATCGTGCATCCGGACGTGCGCCGCATGCTGCTGACCATGAAGGCGTTCGCCGAAGGCAACCGTGCGATGCTGTACTTCGCCGCCAAGCAGGTCGACATCGTGCAGCGCAGCCAGGACGAGGAGCAGCGCAAGGCCGCCGACTCCCTGCTGGCCTTCCTGACCCCGATCGCCAAGGCGTTCATGACCGAAACCGGTTTCGAAGCAGCCAACCATGGCGTGCAGATCTACGGTGGCCACGGCTTCATCGCCGAGCACGGCATGGAGCAGAACGTGCGCGACAGCCGGATCTCCTGCCTGTACGAAGGCACCACCGGTGTCCAGGCCCTCGACCTGCTGGGTCGCAAGGTGCTGATGACCCAGGGCGAAGCGCTGAAGGGCTTCACCAAGATCGTCCACAAGTTCTGCCAGGCCAACGAAGGCAACGACGCCATCAAGCACCTGGTCGGCCCGCTGGCGCAGATCAACAAGGAGTGGGGCGAGATCACCATGAAGGTCGGTATGGCCGCCATGAAGGATCGCGAGGAAGTCGGCGCCGCGTCGGTGGACTACGTCATGTACTCCGGCTACGCCTGCCTGGCTTACTTCTGGGCCGACATGGCTCGCGTGGCCGCCGAGAAGCTGGCCGCCGGCACCGACGAGGAAGGCTTCTACAAGGCGAAGCTGCAGACCGCGCGCTTCTACTTCGAGCGCATCCTGCCGCGTACCCGCGCGCTGGTGGCCACCATGCTGTCCGGGGCCAACAACCTGATGGAAATGGCTGACGAGGACTTCGCACTGGGCTACTGATCGCTCAGCGCGTGACCCTTGTGACTGAAGCCGCCGGGCCTGTGCCCGGCGGCTTTTTTCTGGCGCCGGAAAAAATGACAGACTGGCCACCAGTGAAAAAAAGCCATCATAATGGCAGCTATTTTTCTGGGTCTTTGCGAGGCCGTTTTGCCGAACTTCTCTGCCTATCGGGCAAGTCATTTCCTGCCATCCGTGCTGATCATTCTGGCTGGCGTGGCGCTGGGCTTCTGGCTGGAGGGGGAGGGTTTTCTCACCGTTCTGCTGGAAGTCCTGCCCACGTTGCTGGCGGTGCTCGGCGGCGCGCTGTGCCTGTTCTACGGGCGTATGCGCCAGGCCATGCTGCTGGTGGTGGTCTATCTGGCCTATCTGGCGCTGAATGGGGAAGTCGAGCACTTTCGCGAGCACCGGGCGGTCAGCGACTACACCGAGGCCCAGCTGGCCTTCCACCTGACCAGCCTGCTGTTGCCGTTGCTCTATGGCCTGTATGGCGTGTGGTCCGAACGCGCGCAGCTGCTGCAGGACCTGGTCGCACGCAGTGCCGTGCTGCTGGCGCTGCTCGGCGTGGCCGGCGGCATGGCGCTGCGCTACCCCGATCCGCTGTTGCAGTGGCTGAGCCTGGTGCACTGGCCCGCGCTGCACGCCCAGTGGATGAAAATGGTGCAGTTGGCCTATCCGCTCTTCGCGCTGGCCTTTGTCGGTCTGCTCATCCAGTACCTGCGTCAACCGCGTGTGCTGCATGCGGCCCAGCTGGTGGGCGTGCTAGGCCTGTTCTGGATGGTGCCGGAGATCTATGTGCGGCCTTACGCACTGGCCGCCATGAGCAGCATGGTGCTGCTGGCGCTGGTGGTGGCGGTGGCCCACGAGGCCTACCAGATGGCCTTCCTGGACGAGCTCACCGGGCTGCCGGGCCGGCGGGCGCTGAATGAGCGCCTGGGTCGGCTGGGCCGCAATTACGTGATCGCCATGACCGACGTCGATCACTTCAAGAAATTCAACGATACCTACGGCCATGACGTGGGTGACGACGTGCTGCGCATGGTGGCCAGCCAGCTGCGCAAGGTAACCGGCGGCGGTACCGCCTACCGGTACGGTGGCGAGGAGTTCACCGTGCTCTTTCCGGGCAAGAGCCTGGCGCACTGTCTGCCACACCTTGAGGTGCTGCGCCGCAACATCGAAAACTACCAGATGGCGCTGCGCGATAAGCAGAGCCGCCCGGAGGATCCGGCAAAGGGCCGCCAGCAACGGGGCAGGGCAAGCAAGAGTCCGTTCGTCTCGGTCACCATCAGCATCGGCGTCGCCGAACGCGATACGGAGCGCCGCGAGCCGGAGGAGGTGATCAAGGCGGCGGACGAAGCGCTCTACAAGGCCAAGGGCGCCGGACGCAACTGTGTGGTCTCCTACGAACAGAAACCGGCGCGCGCCACGCGCGGTCGCAAGACGGCGGCGCGCTCGTGAGTGACTGGGATTGACTTGGTGGTCACCAACTGACGCTACATGTCTTTAGAGTTGTTCGGCTAGACTCGCGTTTTCTTCGTTCCCGGCCTTTGCGGTCATCGTTGAATCGAGGTTTACATGGCTGATTACCAAGCGCCCCTGCGTGACATGCGTTTCGTCCTCAACGAGGTTTTCGACGTTGCCAACCTGTGGAGTGAACTGCCCGGCCTGGCCGAGGTGATCGATGGCGAGACCGCCATCGCCGTGCTGGAAGAAGCCGGCAAGGTGATCGCGGGCAGCATCGCGCCACTGAACCGCAGCGGTGACGAAGAAGGCTGCACCTGGAACGAAGGCGCCGTGAAGACGCCCGCCGGCTTCATCGACGCCTACAAAACCTATGCCGAGGGCGGCTGGGTCGGCGTGGGTGGCGATCCGGCGTTCGGCGGCATGGGGATGCCGAAGGTGATCGGCGCCCAGGTCGAGGAAATGGTCAACTCCGCCAACCTGTCCTTCGGCCTCTACCCGATGCTTACCGCCGGCGCCTGCCTGGCGCTCAATTCCCACGCCAGCGAAGAGCTGAAGCAGACCTACCTGCCGAACATGTACGCCGGCGTATGGGCGGGTTCCATGTGCCTGACCGAGCCGCACGCCGGCACCGACCTGGGCCTGATCCGCACCAAGGCCGAGCCGCAGGCCGACGGCAGCTACAAGGTCACCGGCACCAAGATATTCATCACCGGCGGCGAACACGACCTGACCGAGAACATCATCCACCTGGTGCTGGCCAAGCTGCCGGATGCGCCGGCCGGCTCCAAGGGCATCTCGCTGTTCCTGGTGCCCAAGGTGATGGTCAACGCCGATGGCAGCCTGGGTGCGCGCAACAGCGTCAGCTGCGGCTCCATCGAGCACAAGATGGGCATCAAGGCCTCGGCCACCTGCGTGATGAACTTCGACGGCGCCACCGGCTGGCTGGTCGGCGAGGTCAACAAGGGCCTGGCGGCGATGTTCACCATGATGAACTACGAGCGCCTGGGCGTCGGTATCCAGGGCCTGGCGCTGGGTGAGCGCTCCTACCAGAGCGCCGTGGAGTATGCCCGCGAGCGCCTGCAGAGCCGCGCGGCCACTGGCCCGGCGGCGCAGGACAAGGCCGCTGACCCGATCATTGTGCATCCGGACGTGCGCCGCATGCTGCTGACCATGAAGGCATTGAACGAAGGTGGCCGCGCCTTCTCCAGCTACGTGGCTGTGCAGCTGGACATCGCCAAGTACAGCGAAGACCCGACGGCTCGCAAGCGTGCCGAGGATCTGGTCGCGCTGCTGACACCGGTGGCCAAGGCTTTCCTCACCGACATGGGCCTGGAAACCACCGTGCATGGCCAGCAGATCTTCGGTGGCCATGGTTTCATCCGTGAATGGGGCCAGGAGCAACTGGTGCGCGACTGCCGCATCACCCAGATCTACGAAGGCACCAACGGCATCCAGTCGCTCGATCTGGTGGGCCGCAAGGTGGTGGGCAACGGCGGCATCTTCTATGCGCTGTTCGCAGACGAGATCAAGGCATTCATCGCTGGGGCCGATGCCTCGCTGGGCGAGTTCACCGCGCCGCTGAAGGTCGCCGTCAATCAGCTCGATGAACTGACCGCCTGGGTGCTGGATCGCGCCAAGTCCAATCCCAACGAGATCGGCGCCGCGTCGGTGGAATACCTGCAGGCCTTCGGCTACGTCGCCTACGGCTACATGTGGGCGCTGATGGCCAAGGCCGCGCTGGGCAAGGAAGGTGAAGAGAGCTTCTACGCCAGCAAGCTGGGCACCGCGCGCTTCTTCTTCGCGCGCCTGCTACCGCGCGTGCAGTCGCTGAGCGCGGCGGTACGTGCCGGCAGCGAGCCACTCTTCCTGCTTGACGCCGAGCAGTTCTGAGCTGGCGGCAAAGGCTGAATGAAAATGCCCGTATCGTGAGATACGGGCATTTTTGTTTGCCCCCGTAGGTAACCGTGGGACTCAGGGCTTGGCCAATCGCTCGGCCTGTGCGGGGTCGTCGATGAACCGATTGCGGGTGCCTTGCAGCATGGCGATGCGGTCATTGCGGATGCGTTCTGTCTGGTCGGCCGGATCTTCCCGGTGCCAGCGCTGCAGCACATCCAGCGCCAGCGGCAGAGGCAGATCGTACTCGGCATGCATGTGGAAGAGCGCGCGCGCCACATTGCCCTTGGCCGAGGCGGGCGGTTCAAGCAGCTTGAAGCCTGTGCGCAACCCGCATTCGCCGGGCGGTCCATCGCTGGTGACCTCGCCGAAGCGGTCATTGCGCCGCTGCTCCTCCAGCCGCGCCTCGTTCGGGTAGAGGTTGTGCAGGTCGGCGACCATGTTCAGGTAGCGAGGCGTCTGTACTGCACACTGGTTGGTGGTGGTGCAGCGCAGCGCCTGGCGGATCTCGCGGACGCCGTAGATCGCGCTGATGGCCAGCCCCTCGTTGCGGGCGAACGTCTGGCCGCAGAACAGGGTTTCGCCGCCACTGGCATAGAGCTCGGCCCAGAAGGCCTGCTCGGCCTCATCCTGGCCGTGATAGCGGGTCTGTATGGCCGCCACCTGGCCGTAGGCAGGCAAGCCTGTGGCGATTACCAGCAGGGACAGAACGAGGTTGCGCATGTGTCGACCCTTTGATCCTCTTGGCGGGGATCTGTTGTTGTTATGGGGTGTCTCGATTCTGCGCCCCTGTAACGCCTCTGCCCATTGGTAAAGACGGACGCTGCCGTAGGAAAAGGCTTACAAAGTCTGCCGGCATTTGGCGCTGTCGTCCTCGGCTGAGCCTGCGTAGTCTTGCCACCAACGGAAAGCGCGCAGGAAGCGCCAAGAACAAAAAAGGAATTTCCGGACCCCCAGGATGGCGGGTCGAACATGGATGTAAGGATTCAATCTGCAAGCCCCGCGATGCGGGGTTTTCTTTTTTGTGCCATCTGCAGACTCGCCCAGCGCTTTGCGCACTGTGCGTCCCTCTCCCGAAGCGTAGAAATTGCCGGTGGCTTCTGCGATAGTTAGCCGCCTAAGCGCATCCGCTGACCCTGTCGCGAGCCCAAAAAGCCCCAGCGACGCCCCAACGCCTTGTGCGTTACCTTCCCAAGCGTCTACCCGGCGCGCCCAGACGACCTATCCGGTTGTCATCGGATCTGCCATGCCTCTGTAGGCAATGGCTGTTCGCATTCCAACAAAGATCACGATCCCAAGGACGCTCCCATGAAGCTCAGCCGTTGTTTTACGGCGCTGGCCGCTGCCGCCGCGCTGACCGCCGCCTTTAGTGCGCACGCTCGCGAATACTCCGTTTCCACCGTATTGTCCGATGCCTTCCCCTGGGGCCAGGCGGCCAGCAAGTGGGCCGAACTGGTCAAGGAACGCTCCGAAGGCCGCATCACCCTGCGCGTGTATGACAACGCCCAACTGGTCGCCGGCGACCAGACCAAGGAATTTTCCGCCATGCGCTCCGGCCTGATCGACATGGCCGTCGGCTCGACCATCAACTGGTCGCCCCAGGTGCCGGAGCTGAACCTGTTCTCGCTGCCGTTCCTGGTGGCCGACACCGCCGATACCGACGCCATCACCCAGGGTGCGGCAGGCGAGACCGTGTTCAAGGCCATCGAGAAGCGCGGCGTGGTGCCGCTGGCCTGGGGCGAGAACGGTTTCCGTGAACTCTCCAACTCCAAGAAGCCGATCCGCAGCCCGGAGGACCTCAAGGGCATGAAGATCCGTGTGGTCGGCTCGCCGCTGTTCCAGGACACCTTCAGCATCCTGGGCGCCAACCCGACGCAGATGAGCTGGGCCGACGCCAAGCCGGCGCTCACCACCGGCGCCGTGGACGGTCAGGAAAACCCGCTGTCGGTGTTTGACGTGGCGCGCATCGACCAGGTTGACCAGAAGTACCTGACCCTGTGGGGCTACATGGCCGATCCGCTGATCTTTGCGGTCAGCCCGAGTGTCTGGAAGAGCTTCTCCGCCGAGGACCAGGCACTGCTCAAGCAAGCCGCCATCGATGCCGGCAAGTGGGAGATCGAGAAGTCCCGTGCCGAGGAAGCTCAGCGTCTGGCCGCCATCCGTGAGCGCGGCGTACAGGTGATCGAGCTGAGCGCCACCGAGCGTCAGGCGTTCGTCGAAGCCACCGCGCCCCTGTATGCCAAGTGGGAGAAGCGCATCGGCGCCGACCTGCTCAAGGCCGCCCGCGACGCCGTCGCCGGTAACTGAGTAGCGAAGGCGCCCGCCTTCGGTTGTACGTGCCGGCACCCCAGGTGCCGGCCCTTGAGGTTCTAGCTATGAGTCATCGACCGGATGCCAGGCCCGAACGCTGGCTGGCCACCCTCGCCCTGATGGTGATCAGCCTGATCAGTCTGGCCAACGTGGTGGTGCGCTACGTCACCGACGCCTCGTTCGCCTTCACCGAGGAAATCTCCATCTTCATGCTGGTGGTGCTGACCTTCGCCGGCGCCGCCGTGGCCATGCGCCGCAACGGCCACATCCGCATCGCGCTGATCGAGCGCAAGTTCCCACGTCTGCGTGTGCCGCTGATCCTGTTCCAGTGGCTGTGCGGCCTGCTCGTGCTCGGCCTGGTGGTCTGGTACGGCGGCGTGTTCGCCTGGCAGGAATACCAGTGGGAATCCGAATCGCCAGGCCTGGGGCTGCCCAACTGGTGGTACGTGGTCTGGCTGCCGTTGCTGGCGCTGGCCGTGGCCTGGCGCCTGACCCAGATGACCCTGGACCGCCTGCGCGGGAGGCTGAAGGATGAGCCCTGATCTCTGGATGCTGCTGAGCTTCATTGCCTTCCTGGCCTTCGGCGTGCCGGTGGCCTTCGCCCTCGGCCTGGCCGGCGCGGTGGGCATTCTCACCGGGCTGTCGCCGGACATGCTGGCCACCCTGGGCACCAACACCTACAACGGCATCGCCAAGTACCCGCTGATTGCCATTCCGCTGTTCATCCTCACTGGGCTGATCTTCGAGAAATCCGGCGTGGCGCTGCGACTGGTGCAGTTCGCTCAGGCGCTGATCGGTCAGCGGCATGGCGGCCTGGCCGCGGTGGCGGTGCTGGTCTGCCTGATCATGGGCGGCATGAGCGGCTCGGGCCCGGCGGATGCCGCGGCGGTGGCCATGGTGATGCTGCCGAGCATGACCAAGGCGGGCTACCCCAAGCCGTTCTCGGCGACGCTGATCGCCGCGTCGGCATCGACGGCGATCCTGATTCCGCCGTCAATTGCCCTGATCCTGTACTCGATCATCGTGCCGGGCGTCGACCTGCGCGCGCTGTTCGCCGCCGGCCTGTTCCCCGGCATCCTCGCCGGCCTGGTGCTGCTGCTGCCCGCCTGGTGGCTGGCACGCCGCAACGGCTGGGAACCGCCGACCGGCGAGCCCCGCCCGCCGCTGTGGCCGGCCTTCCGGCAGGCGCTGCCGGCGCTGTTCGCCCCGGTGCTGATCCTCGGTGGGCTGCGCAGTGGTCTGTTCACCCCCACCGAAGCGGCGGTGGTGGCGGTGGCCTATGGCATCGTGGTCGGCCTGTGGGTGACCCGCGAGCTGCAGTGGAAGCACTTGTGGGAACTGATCGGCGAGGCGGCGGTGATTTCCGCCGTGGTCATGCTGATCATCGCCCTGGCCGGCATATTCGCCTGGTCCGGCACCCTGCTCGGCACCTTCCGCCATCTGGCCGAGTGGCTGATCTCGCTGTCCGACAACGGCACCGTGCTGTTGCTGCTGGTGATGATCGCGATACTGCTGGCCGGCATGCTGCTGGACGCCATATCCATCTACATGATCCTCATGCCGGTGCTGATCCCGGTGATGCAGCACTTCGGCTGGAACCCGGTGTGGTTCGGCATCCTCATGGCGATGAACATCGCCATCGGCCAGTTCACCCCGCCGGTGGCGGTCAACCTGCTGGTGACCACCGAGGCGGCGAAGATCCGTCTGGAACAGACCGTCGGCTGGGCAATGCTGTTCGTGGCCACCATGGGCCTGGCGCTGCTGATGGTCGCGGTGTTCCCGGAAATCGCCCTGTGGTTGCCGCGCGTGCTGGGTTACGAGCTGGGCTGATGCGGGCTGCGGCGGGGCCGCCGCCGCTTCTGTGGGAGCGGACTTGTCCGCGAGTTTTTCGTGCCGATTGCGGCCAACTGCTCGCGAATAAACTCGCCCCCACAGGGTCTCCCGCCAGGACGTTGCGCAGCCCCCTCAGGCCTTGCGTGCGCCCCAGCCGTCGCTACGCGGTTCGGCCGCCTGGAGGCTGAAGCCGTAACGGCGGCAGGCGGGGCTGTAGAGGCGCAGGTAATGGCCGAACACCCG
>NZ_JBOY01000076.1:0-3951 GCF_000647775.1 Pseudomonas sp. RL
GGCTTTGCGGTTCGTTGCAAATTTTCGGTTTGGTCGACTTCACCATCACCCAATCTGCTTTGTCAGCAAATTGTTTGGGTGTTATATGGTCAAGCCTCACGGGCAATTAGTACTGGTTAGCTCAACGCCTCACAACGCTTACACACCCAGCCTATCAACGTCGTAGTCTCCGACGGCCCTTCAGGGAGCTCGAGGCTCCAGTGAGATCTCATCTTGAGGCAAGTTTCCCGCTTAGATGCTTTCAGCGGTTATCTCTTCCGAACATAGCTACCCGGCAGTGCCACTGGCGTGACAACCGGAACACCAGAGGTTCGTCCACTCCGGTCCTCTCGTACTAGGAGCAGCCCCTCTCAAATCTCAAACGTCCACGGCAGATAGGGACCGAACTGTCTCACGACGTTCTAAACCCAGCTCGCGTACCACTTTAAATGGCGAACAGCCATACCCTTGGGACCGGCTTCAGCCCCAGGATGTGATGAGCCGACATCGAGGTGCCAAACACCGCCGTCGATATGAACTCTTGGGCGGTATCAGCCTGTTATCCCCGGAGTACCTTTTATCCGTTGAGCGATGGCCCTTCCATACAGAACCACCGGATCACTAAGACCTACTTTCGTACCTGCTCGACGTGTTTGTCTCGCAGTCAAGCGCGCTTTTGCCTTTATACTCTGCGACCGATTTCCGACCGGTCTGAGCGCACCTTCGTACTCCTCCGTTACTCTTTAGGAGGAGACCGCCCCAGTCAAACTGCCCACCATACACTGTCCTCGACCCGGATAACGGGCCAGAGTTAGAACCTCAAGCATGCCAGGGTGGTATTTCAAGGATGGCTCCACGCGAACTGGCGTCCACGCTTCAAAGCCTCCCACCTATCCTACACAAGCAGGCTCAAAGTCCAGTGCAAAGCTACAGTAAAGGTTCACGGGGTCTTTCCGTCTAGCCGCGGATACACTGCATCTTCACAGCGATTTCAATTTCACTGAGTCTCGGGTGGAGACAGCGCCGCCATCGTTACGCCATTCGTGCAGGTCGGAACTTACCCGACAAGGAATTTCGCTACCTTAGGACCGTTATAGTTACGGCCGCCGTTTACCGGGGCTTCGATCAAGAGCTTCGCTTTCGCTAACCCCATCAATTAACCTTCCGGCACCGGGCAGGCGTCACACCCTATACGTCCACTTTCGTGTTTGCAGAGTGCTGTGTTTTTAATAAACAGTCGCAGCGGCCTGGTATCTTCGACCGGCGTGTGCTTACAGAGCAAGTCTTTCACACTCACCGGCGCACCTTCTCCCGAAGTTACGGTGCCATTTTGCCTAGTTCCTTCACCCGAGTTCTCTCAAGCGCCTTGGTATTCTCTACCCGACCACCTGTGTCGGTTTGGGGTACGGTTCCTAGTTACCTGAAGCTTAGAGGCTTTTCCTGGAAGCATGGCATCAACCACTTCGCATTCGTAAAGAACGCTCGTCATCAGTTCTCGGCCTTGAGATCCCGGATTTGCCTAAGATCTCGGCCTACCACCTTAAACACGGACAACCAACGCCGTGCTGGCCTAGCCTTCTCCGTCCCCCCATCGCAGTAACTAGAAGTACGGGAATATTGACCCGTTTCCCATCGACTCGCTTTTCAGCCTCGCCTTAGGAGCCGACTAACCCTGCGTCGATTAACGTTGCGCAGGAACCCTTGGTCTTTCGGCGTGGATGTTTTTCACACCCATTGTCGTTACTCATGTCAGCATTCGCACTTCTGATACCTCCAGCAAGCTTCTCAACTCACCTTCACAGGCTTACAGAACGCTCCTCTACCGCGTCATCAAAGATGACACCCGTAGCTTCGGTGCCTGGTTTGAGCCCCGTTACATCTTCCGCGCAGGCCGACTCGACTAGTGAGCTATTACGCTTTCTTTAAAGGATGGCTGCTTCTAAGCCAACCTCCTAGCTGTCTAAGCCTTCCCACATCGTTTCCCACTTAACCAGGACTTTGGGACCTTAGCTGACGGTCTGGGTTGTTTCCCTTTTCACGACGGACGTTAGCACCCGCCGTGTGTCTCCCATGCTCGGCACTTCTGGGTATTCGGAGTTTGCATCGGGTTGGTAAGTCGGGATGACCCCCTAGCCGAAACAGTGCTCTACCCCCCAGAGTGATACATGAGGCGCTACCTAAATAGCTTTCGAGGAGAACCAGCTATCACCGAGCTTGATTAGCCTTTCACTCCGATCCACAGGTCATCCGCTAACTTTTCAACGGTAGTCGGTTCGGTCCTCCAGTCAGTGTTACCTAACCTTCAACCTGCCCATGGATAGATCGCCCGGTTTCGGGTCTATACCCAGCGACTAAACGCCCTATTAAGACTCGCTTTCGCTACGCCTCCCCTATTCGGTTAAGCTCGCCACTGAATATAAGTCGCTGACCCATTATACAAAAGGTACGCAGTCACCTAACAAAGTAGGCTCCCACTGCTTGTACGCATACGGTTTCAGGTTCTATTTCACTCCCCTCTCCGGGGTTCTTTTCGCCTTTCCCTCACGGTACTGGTTCACTATCGGTCAGTCAGTAGTATTTAGCCTTGGAGGATGGTCCCCCCATCTTCAGACAACGTTTCACGTGCGCCGTCCTACTCGTTTTCACTTCTATAAACCTTTCGTATACGGGGCTATCACCCACTATGGCCGCACTTTCCAGAGCGTTCTACTAGATTTAAAGAAGCTTAAGGGCTGGTCCCCGTTCGCTCGCCACTACTAAGGGAATCTCGGTTGATTTCTGTTCCTCAGGGTACTGAGATGTTTCACTTCCCCTGGTTCGCCTCTTGCACCTATGGATTCAGTACAAGATACCTGTCTTATGACAGGTGGGTTTCCCCATTCAGACATCTCCGGATCAAAGTCTGTTTGCCGACTCCCCGGAGCTTTTCGCAGGCTACCACGTCTTTCATCGCCTCTGACTGCCAAGGCATCCACCGTATGCGCTTATTCACTTGACCATATAACCCCAAGCAATCTGTCTCTCGACAACAGCCTTGGATCGATCAGTGAAGTACGACATTCGCCGAAAATTCGCGCTTGAACTCGCAAATTTTGCCTTGAGTTGCTGAATGCAGTGAAACATTCAACAAGTCACTTCTATCACATACCCGAATTTTTAAAGAACGATTCTGGAAAATCCAGAAATCAACATTCACACTGGAATGCTCATTTCTGTGCTTTCGACTTAGTGGTGGAGCCAAGGAGGATCGAACTCCTGACCTCCTGCGTGCAAAGCAGGCGCTCTCCCAGCTGAGCTATGGCCCCAATGTCTCGAAGCCTGCGCCCCTTAACATTGGTGGGTCTGGGCAGATTCGAACTGCCGACCTCACCCTTATCAGGGGTGCGCTCTAACCAACTGAGCTACAGACCCAATCGTCTTCGCAATGAATCAAGCAATTCGTGTGGGAGCTTATGGAGACGGTGATGTCTCGATTAAGGAGGTGATCCAGCCGCAGGTTCCCCTACGGCTACCTTGTTACGACTTCACCCCAGTCATGAATCACTCCGTGGTAACCGTCCCCCCGAAGGTTAGACTAGCTACTTCTGGAGCAACCCACTCCCATGGTGTGACGGGCGGTGTGTACAAGGCCCGGGAACGTATTCACCGTGACATTCTGATTCACGATTACTAGCGATTCCGACTTCACGCAGTCGAGTTGCAGACTGCGATCCGGACTACGATCGGTTTTATGGGATTAGCTCCACCTCGCGGCTTGGCAACCCTTTGTACCGACCATTGTAGCACGTGTGTAGCCCTGGCCGTAAGGGCCATGATGACTTGACGTCATCCCCACCTTCCTCCGGTTTGTCACCGGCAGTCTCCTTAGAGTGCCCACCATAACGTGCTGGTAACTAAGGACAAGGGTTGCGCTCGTTACGGGACTTAACCCAACATCTCACGACACGAGCTGACGACAGCCATGCAGCACCT
>NZ_JBOY01000077.1:0-7376 GCF_000647775.1 Pseudomonas sp. RL
CCCCCTCTCCCTAACCCTCTCCCGCCAGGGGAGAGGGAACGGACTCGTGCACGCCGACTCCCTTACAGCACCGCCCGCTTCGGCGCCGTGCGCACATGGGTGGCGTAGAGGGTCAGGCCGGTGAAGGCCAGGCCGCCGACCAGGTTGCCCAGCGCGGTGGGGATCTCGTTCCACAGCATGTAGTCCATGATCGAGAAGTCGCCGCCCATCATCAGCCCGGCCGGGAACAGAAACATGTTCACCACCGAGTGCTCGAAGCCCATGTAGAAGAACAGCATGATCGGCATCCACATGGCGATCGCCTTGCCGCCGACGGTGGTGGAGATCATCGCGCCGACCACGCCCATCGACACCATCCAGTTGCACAGCACGCCGCGCAGGAAGATGGTCGCCCAGCCCGCCGCGCCGTATTCGGCGTAGCCCAGGGTGCGCGCCTCGCCGATGTGCGAGAGCTTCTGCGCCACCTCGCCCGGCTCGGTGGAGAAGCCGTAGGTGAAGACGAACACCATCATGAAGGCCACGGTCAGCGCGCCGGCGAAGTTGCCGAGGAACACCAGGCCCCAGTTGCGCAGGATGCCGCCGACGGTGACGCCGGGACGGCGGTCGAGCAGCGCCAGCGGGGTGAGCATGAACACCCCGGTCAGCAGGTCGAAGCCCATCAGGTAGAGCATCACGAAACCGACCGGGAAAAGCATGGCGCCGGCCAGCGCCGAGCCGGTCTGTACGGTGATGGTCACGGCGAACACCGCCGCCAGGGCGAGAATGGCGCCGGCCATGAAGGCGCGGATCAGGGTGTCGCGGGTGGACATGTGGATCTTGGATTCGCCGGCGTCGACCATCTTGGTGACGAATTCGGCAGGCACGATATAGGACATGACGGGATTCCTGTTCTTCCGAAAGAGGGCAATCAGCCCAACGCAATTTCCACGGCGTCGCCGTTCAGGCGCGCCGGCCAGACCCGCAGGCGTTGCTGCGGGTCCTCCAGGCACAGGCCGTCGTCCAGCCGGAAGTGCTGCTTGTAGAGGGGGGCGGCGACCACCGTTCGGCCCTTGAGGGAGCCGACGAGGCCGCGGCCGATGACGTTGGCACCGGATTTCGGGTCGCGGTTCTCGATGGCGTAGACCTGATCGCCGGACAGGTGGAACAGCGCCACCTGGGTGCCGTCCAGCCAGGCGACCACGCCAGAGTTGGCCACCAGATCATTGCGGCTGCACAGGGTGCGCCAGTGGGTGAGCGGGGCGAGCATGTTCATCAGTGCACCTCCTCGGCGGGAATCAGGGAAAGCTCGGACGCGCGCGCCGGACGGCGCTGGCCGCGTTCGCGCACGAAATGGATGTCGGGGTCGTCGCGGTGGTCGTTGACGAAGGTGCGGAAGCGCTTGAGCTTTTCCGGATCCTTCAGGGCGTTGGCCCATTCGCATTCGTAGCGGTCCACCACGAGCTGCATCTGGCGCTCCAGCTCGGCGCCCAGGCCCAGGCTGTCGTCGAGGATCACCGCCTTGAGGTAGTCCAGGCCGCCGTCCAGGCTTTCGCGCCACACCGAGGTGCGCTGCAGCTTGTCGGCGGTGCGGATGTAGAACATCAGCACGCGGTCGATGGTGCGGATCAGGCCGGCGTCGTCCAGGTCGGTGGCGAACAGCTCGGCGTGGCGCGGGCGCATGCCGCCGTTGCCGCAGATGTACAGGTTCCAGCCCTTCTCGGTGGCGATCACACCGATGTCCTTGCTCTGCGCCTCGGCGCATTCGCGGGTGCAGCCGGAGACGCCGAACTTGATCTTGTGCGGCGCGCGCAGGCCCTTGTAGCGGTTCTCCAGGGTCAGGGCCATGCCGACGCTGTCCTGCACGCCGTAGCGGCACCAGGTGCTGCCCACGCAGGACTTCACCGTGCGCAGCGACTTGCCGTAGGCGTGGCCGGTCTCGAAGCCGGCCTCGATCAGCTCGGCCCAGATGTCCGGCAACTGGTGCAGCTGCGCGCCGAACAGGTCGATGCGCTGGCCGCCGGTGATCTTGGTGTAGAGGTCGTATTTCTTCGCCACCTGGCCGATGGCGATCAGCCCCTCGGGAGTGATCTCGCCGCCGGGCACGCGCGGCACCACCGAGTAGGTGCCGTTCTTCTGCATGTTGGCCATGAAGGTGTCGTTGGTGTCCTGCAGCGGCACCAGCGCCGGGTCCTGGATCGGCCGGTTCCAGCAGGAAGCGAGGATCGAACCCACCGCCGGCTTGCAGATGTCGCAGCCCAGCTCGCCCTTGCCGTGGCGGGCCAGCAGATCCTCGAAGCGCTCGATGCCTTCGACGCGCACGATGTCGTACAGCGCCTGGCGGGTGTGGGCGAAGTGTTCGCAGAGGCTCTTGTCCACCGCCACGCCGCGGGCGGTCAGCTCATGCTCGAACACCTGCTTGAGCAGGCTGGCGCAGCCGCCGCAGCCGGTGGCCGCCTTGGTGACGCCCTTGAGCTCGCCCAGGTCGGTGACGCCGGCATCCACCTGGCAGCACACCGCACCCTTGGTGACGTTGTGGCAGGAACAAATGGTGGCGGTGTCGGGCAGGGCATCGGCGCCCAGCGCCGGCACGCCATCCGAGACGGGCAGGATCAGGCTGGACGGGTCGGTCGGCAGCTTGATGCCGTTCTGCGCGTACTGCAGCAGGGTGTCGTAGTAGCTGTTGTCGCCGACCAGCACGGCACCCAGCACGCGCTTGCCATCGGCGGATACCACCAAGCGGCGGTAGCTGGCCGTGGCTTCGTCGATGAAGCGGTAGCTGCGCGCACCCGGCGTGGCGGCATGGGCATCGCCGATGGAGCCGACGTCCACGCCGAGCAGCTTGAGCTTGGTGGACAGGTCGGCGCCGGTGAAGGGCGTGGCCTCGCGTCCGGCCAACTGGTCAGCCACGGTGCGCGCCATGCTGTAGCCCGGCGCCACCAGGCCGAACACGCTGCCGTTCCAGGCTGCGCATTCGCCGATGGCGTAGATGGCCGGATCGCTGCTGCGGCACAGATCGTCCACCGCCACGCCGCCGCGCGGGCCGAGCTCCAGGCCGGCGGCGCGGCCCAGGGCGTCCTGCGGGCGGATGCCGGCGGAGAACACGATCAGGTCGGTTTCCAGGCTGTCGCCGTCCTTGAAGGCCATGCGGTAGCGGTACTGGCTGCCGGCGACGATGGCTTCGGTGGCGCGGGACAGGTGCACGCCGACGCCGAGGGCCTCGATGCGCGCCCTGAGCGCCTCGCCGCCCAGCTCGTCCAGCTGCACCGGCATCAGGCGCGGGGCGAATTCCACCACATGGGCCTCCAGGCCTAGCGACTTCAGTGCGTTGGCCGCTTCCAGACCGAGCAGACCGCCGCCGACCACCACGCCGCGCCGGGCGCCCTGGGCGGCGGCGCGGATGAGGTCGAGATCTTCCAGGGTGCGGTAGACCAGCCGGGACGTGCCCTCGGCACCGGGAATCGGCGGCACGAACGGGTAGGAGCCGGTGGCCAGCACCAGATGGTCGTAGGCGTAGCGGCCCTGTGCGGTCACCACTTCGTTGCGGGCGCGGTCGATGGCGGTCACCGCCTCGCCCAGGTGCAGCTGCACGCCGTGGCGGGCATAGAAATCCGCCTCGCAGAGCGCCAGCGACTCGGCATCCCGACCGCCGAAGTACTCGGACAGGTGCACCCGGTCGTAGGCACGCTGGCGCTCTTCGCCGAACACCCGCACCTGAAAGCGCTCGAGCGCACCCTGCTCGGCCAGACGGGCCACGCAGTGATGACCCACCATGCCGTTGCCGATGATGACGATGTTCATGTGTCCTTCCTCTGCCTTTGCCGGCCGGTGTTCCGCCGGCCGAAACGCAAAAAGGCGCCTGGAGCCGTTGAGAGCTCCAGGCGCCTTTGCCTGGTGATTCGATGTGGGGTGGTGTTGGCCGAGCGCCGTTGCCCGGATCACCTGAATAACGGGGTCTTCGCTGACCCTGCCTGGAGTTAGCAGGGAGCGTGCCAGCGACGGAATGACGTGCGGCAATGCCCGATGCAGAGGGGTTTGGCGGCGAATGAGGGCAGGCGCGACGGGCTCGACGAATGATCCCTGATGGGGCGAAGCGCCCGTCGCGCTCCCTGTTTTGGGGCAGAGGCGTTATCCCCTCTCACCCGGCCGGGGAGAGGGGAATGACTCAGCGGTACTTGTGGTGCCACTGCTCCTTGTAATGGCCCCGGCCGCGTTTGTGCTTGTGATCGTGGCGCACATGGCGACGGTCGCCCCGGTAATCACCCCGGTAATCGCGTCGGTCATCATCGCCGTAGGCATTGCCCAGCGCGCCGCCGGCGGCGCCACCCACGGCGGCACCCAGCAGGCCGCCATTGGTACCGCCGACCTGCTGGCCCAGCACATTGCCACCGGCCGCGCCCAGTCCTCCGCCGACAGCGGCTTCGGTGCGAGAGCGCTTGTCGGCGCCAACGGCACTGCCGGCAGCACCACCGACCCCGGCGCCGATCACCGCGCCGGTGCTGCCGCCAAGGTGTCCGCCGACCACGCTGCCCATCACGCCACCCAGCGCTCCACCGACGGCGGCTTCGGTGTTATTGCCGGCAAAGGCGGCGCCGCTGAACAGGCCGAGGGTCAGGAAAACAATCGGGGCATGCTTCTTCATCAGGTGTGGCCTCAGAAAAATGACGGGGCGATGCTCGCTGCCCGAGGGTGCCGAAACAAGCCCTCGGCCGACGAGCTGCACGGCTTTACCGACTTTTTAAGCCGTCCTTACAAAACGCGGAACTTTGCGTCCTGGCGCGCAGCCAAACGCCCCTGGCCGGTAGCGGTCGCGGGCCTCAAAACCAGAAACGAACCCCGGCGACCACGGCGGTTTCCTCGCGATCCTCTCCCGCGCGGCGCAGGTAATCCGCCGTGTTGCCATAGGCGCGCTGCCAGCTCACGCCCAGGTAGGGCGCGAACTGCCGGGTGATCTCGTAGCGCAGCCGCAGGCCGGCCTCCACATCGCTGAAGCCCGCGCCAACGCCGCGTGCCGCGTCGTTGCGTCCGTGCAGGTTGAGCTCCACGGCCGGCTGCAGGATCAGCCGGTTGGTCAGCAGGATGTCGTAGTCGGCGGCCAGGCGCAGACCGGTCTGGCCGCCTTCGCCGAAGAACGCGCTGACTTCGGTTTCCAGGCCGTACAACGGCATGCCCTGGACGCCCGCCACCGCCCAGGTCTGCGGCGAGCCCGGCTTGAAGTCCTGACGCACGCCGAGCACGCTTTCCCACCAGGGGCCGATGGCGTGGCTCCACAGCAACTGCAGTTCGGCTTCCTCGGTGTGGCCATCGATGCGCTCGCCTTCCGAGCGCACCGCCAGGCGGTTGATGTCGCCGCCGATCCAGCCGTCGATGCCCCAGGCCAGGGCGTTGCCGTCGTCGGCATCTCGCCATTCCAGCTGGTCGGCAAGCAGCAGGAAGTTGGTCCCGCCCGCGTGCATGGCGTGCGGCGGCAGGTCGGGGAAGGCGGCGGCGCGGTCGGCGGCGGTTGGCGCCGGGATCGGCGTGCGGCCAGCGCCGTGCGTTGGCGCACGGTGGTGGCGATGCTCGTCGGCACTGGGTGAGGGCGTGCTCGGCGGATGGTGGCCATCGTGGGCACCTTGTGCCAGCGCCTGTGTGGTAAGCAGCAGGCCGACGGTCAGCGAAGCGAAATGGGATGTGCTGCGGAGGTTCATCATCGGCTTCCTCATTCTTCCACGCGGACTTCGCGGAACATGCCGAGGTCCATGTGCATCAACAGGTGGCAGTGGAAGGCCCAGCGGCCCAGCGCGTCGGCGGTGACGCGAAAGCTGCGCCGGGAACCGGGCGGCATGTCGATGGTGTGCTTGCGCACCAGGAAGTTGCCCTGTTCGTCCTCCAGGTCGCTCCACAGGCCGTGCAGGTGGATGGGGTGATGCATCATGGTGTCGTTGACCAGCACCATGCGCAGGCGCTCGCCGTACTTCAGGCGGATCGGCTCGGCATCGGCGAACGGCACGCCGTCGAACGACCAGGCGAAGCGCTCCATATGGCCGGTCAGGTGCAGCTCCAGGGTGCGCCCCGGCTGGCGGCCGTCCGGGTCGGCGAAGCGGCTGCGCAGGTCGGCGTAGGTCAGCACCCGGCGCCCGTTGTCGCGCAGGCCGATGCCCGGATCGTCCAGCTTGGCCACCGGCATCATGGTCTGCATGTCGAGCAACGGGTTGCCCGTCTCGCTGGCCGGGTGCGTCACCGTGCCCTGATCTAGGCCCGCCATGGCGCCGTGAGCGCTGTGATCCATATCCGCCATCGAACCGTGGGAACCGTGATCCATACCGGCCGCCTGGCCGTGCGCCCCATGCTCGCCGTGGCCCATGTCCGCCATGCTCAGCACCGGGCGCGGGTCCACGGCCGGCACCGGCGCGCGCAGGCCGTCGCGCACTGCCAGCGTGCCGCAGGCATAGCCGCTGCGATCCATGGCCTGGGCGAACAGGCTGTAGGCCGGTTGGTCGCCGGGTTCGACCAGTACGTCATAGGTTTCCGCCACCGCCAGGCGCAGTTCGTCCACCTGGACCGGCTCGACCGGCTGGCCGTCGGCGGCGATCACGGTGAGCTTCAGGCCCGGGATGCGGAAATCCAGGTAGCTCATGGCCGAGCCGTTGATCAGGCGCAGGCGAATGCGCTCGCCCGGCTTGAACAACCCGCTCCAGGGATTCGCCGGCGTGCGGCCATTGAGCAGGTAGGTGTAGGTGGCGCCGCTGACGTCGGCCAGGTCCGTGGGGCTCATGTTCATCCGTGCCCAGGCCCAGCGGTCACCCAGCGTTGCGCTCCAGCCCTGGTCGGCCACGTCGCGGATGAAGTCGCCGACGGTGCGGCGGTGCTCGTTGTAGTAGTCGGACTGCTTCTTCAGCTTGGCCAGCACCCGCGCGGGATTCTCGTCGGTCCAGTCGGAGAACATCACCACGTAGTCGCGTTCGTAGCGGTGGGGCTCGGGCTGCCGTGGCTCGATGATCAGCGGGCCGTACACGCCGAGCTGCTCCTGGAAGCCAGAATGGCTGTGGTACCAGTAGGTGCCGTGCTGCTTCACCCGGAAGCGGTATTCGTACAGGCCGTTCGGCGCGATGCCGGCGAAGCTGAAACCTGGCACGCCGTCCATGTTGGCCGGCAGCAGGATGCCGTGCCAGTGGATCGAGGTGTCCACCGGCAGGCGGTTGCGCACGCGCAGGGTCACGGTGTCGCCTTCGCGCCAGCGCAGCAGCGGGCCGGGAATCGAGCCGTTGATGGCCATGGCGGTGCGCCGCTTGCCGGTGAAGTCGACGTCCAGCGCGTCGATGGTCAGGTCGAACTCGGTGCCGGCCAGCACGGTCGGCTGTCCGGGGCTGGTCAGCGCCCAGACCGGCTGGCGCCACAGGCCCAGGCCGGCGAAGGCG
>NZ_JBOY01000078.1:0-15446 GCF_000647775.1 Pseudomonas sp. RL
CGATGGTGCCAACGTTGAGGTGCGGTTTGGTACGTTCGAATTTTTCCTTAGCCACGACAGTAAACCTCTTACTTAAAGGGCTGAATCAACCTTGTTTTTTGACGATAGCGTCGACGATGTTGCTCGGCGCTTCCGCGTACTTGGAGAACTCCATGGAGTAGCTCGCACGACCCTGCGACATAGAGCGAACGTCGGTAGCGTAACCAAACATCTCGCCCAGCGGAACCTCGGCGCGGATCACCTTGCCGGAGACGCTGTCTTCCATGCCCTGGATCAGACCGCGACGACGGTTCAGGTCACCCATCACGTCGCCCATGTAATCCTCAGGGGTCACCACCTCGACCTTCATGATCGGCTCAAGCAGTACGGCACCGCCCTTCTGGGACAGCTGCTTGGTGGCCATGGAGGCCGCGATCTTGAACGCCATTTCGTTGGAGTCGACGTCGTGGTAGGAGCCGTCGAACACGGTGGCCTTCAGACCGAGGAGCGGATAGCCGGCGAGAACGCCGTTCTTCATCTGCTCTTCGATACCCTTCTGAATCGCGGGGATGTATTCCTTCGGAACCACACCACCAACGACTTCGTTCTTGAACTCCAGTCCTTCCTGGCCTTCGTCGCACGGCGCGAAGCGAATCCAGCAGTGACCGAACTGACCACGACCGCCGGACTGACGAACGAACTTGCCTTCGATTTCACAGGTGTTGCGAATGGTTTCGCGGTAGGCCACCTGCGGCTTGCCGATGTTGGCCTCGACGTTGAACTCGCGGCGCATACGGTCGACGATGATGTCCAGGTGCAGCTCGCCCATACCACCGATGATGGTCTGGCCCGATTCTTCGTCGGTGCGCACGCGGAAGGACGGGTCTTCCTGAGCCAGACGGCCCAGCGCAATACCCATCTTCTCCTGGTCAGCCTTGGTCTTGGGCTCCACGGCGACGTGAATTACCGGCTCCGGGAAGTCCATACGCTCAAGGATGATCGGCTTCTCGATGTCGCACAGGGTGTCACCGGTGGTGACATCCTTCATGCCGATCAGCGCAGCGATGTCGCCCGCGCGGACTTCCTTGATCTCGTCACGCTGGTTGGCGTGCATCTGCACCATACGGCCAACGCGCTCTTTCTTGCCCTTGACCGAGTTGATCACGGAGTCGCCCGAAGACAGCACACCGGAATACACGCGGGTGAAGGTCAGCGTACCGACGAAGGGGTCAGTAGCGATCTTGAACGCCAGCGCGGAGAACGGCGCTTCGTCGGAGGCAACGCGCTCGTCGGTCAGCTCTTCGTTATCCGGATTGGTACCCTGGATCGGCGGGATGTCGGTCGGTGCCGGCAGGTAGTCGATCACGGCGTCGAGAACCAGGGGTACACCCTTGTTCTTGAACGAGGAACCGCAAACGGCCGGAACGATTTCACAGGCGATGGTGCGCTGACGCAGACCGGCCTTGATTTCTTCGACGGACAGGTCACCCTCTTCCAGGTACTTGTTCATCAGCTCCTCATTGGCTTCGGCAGCAGCCTCGACCATGTTGGAGCGGTATTCCTCGGCCTTGGCCTGCAGTTCAGCCGGAATGGCTTCGTAACGGGGAGTCATGCCCATGTCGGCTTCGTCCCAGTACACGGCCTGCATGGTCATCAGATCGATCTGGCCAATGAAGTTCTCTTCGGAACCGATCGGCAGCTGCAGCGGCACCGGGGTGTGGCCCAGGCGCTTTTTGATCTGGGCGACTACGCGCTCGAAGTTGGCACCCTGACGGTCCATCTTGTTGACGTAGACGATGCGCGGTACACCGTACTTGTTGGCCTGACGCCATACGGTTTCCGACTGCGGCTCAACGCCGGAGGTACCACAGAACACCACCACGGCGCCGTCGAGCACACGCAGGGAGCGCTCCACTTCAATGGTGAAGTCCACGTGACCGGGGGTATCGATCACGTTGACGCGGTACTTGTCGAACTGCTTCTGCGAGCCCTGCCAGAAGGCGGTAACGGCTGCCGAAGTAATGGTGATACCACGCTCCTGCTCCTGCACCATCCAGTCGGTGGTGGAAGCGCCGTCGTGGGTCTCGCCCATCTTGTGGTTCACGCCTGTATAGAACAGGATCCGCTCGGTCGTAGTGGTCTTGCCTGCGTCCACGTGGGCGCAGATACCAATGTTACGGTAGCGGTTGATCGGTGTAGTACGGGCCACGATAAGGTCCTCGTGTGGTCGCTTGAATTAGAAGCGGTAGTGCGAGAACGCCTTGTTGGCCTCGGCCATGCGGTGCACGTCTTCACGCTTCTTGACCGCTGCACCCTTGCCTTCGGAGGCATCCAGCAACTCGCCGGCCAGGCGCAGTGCCATGGATTTCTCACCACGCTTGCGCGCGCTTTCAACCAGCCAACGCATGGCCAGGGCGCTGCGACGAGACGGACGAACTTCGACCGGAACCTGGTAGGTAGCACCGCCGACACGGCGGGACTTCACTTCGACCAGCGGAGCGATGGCGTCGAGAGCTTTTTCGAAGATCTCCAGGGGATCGCTGTTCTTGCGTGCTTTGACAGTATCCAGGGCACCGTAAACGATGCGCTCGGCCACGGCCTTCTTGCCGCTTTCCATCACGTGGTTCATGAACTTGGCGAGAATCAGGCTTCCGTATTTCGGATCGTCCAGAATCTCACGCTTCGCTGCTACACGACGTCTTGGCATTGATAAGCCCTCAAACGGTCTTCAGGTTAGCCCGGGACCATGACACAACGTCACGCCCGACCTTACTCTTATCGACCCAGATAAAAAAAGTTACTTCGGACGCTTGGCGCCGTACTTGGAACGACCCTGCTTACGATCCTTGACGCCAGAGGTGTCCAGGGAACCGCGCACGGTGTGGTAACGCACACCCGGAAGGTCCTTTACACGACCGCCACGGATCAGCACGACGCTGTGCTCCTGCAGGTTGTGGCCTTCACCACCGATGTACGAGGAAACCTCGAAACCGTTGGTCAGACGCACCCGGCAGACTTTACGCAGTGCGGAGTTGGGTTTTTTCGGAGTGGTGGTGTACACGCGAGTGCACACGCCACGGCGCTGGGGGCAGTTCTGCAGCGCGGGCACGTCGGACTTGTCGACGATGCGCTTGCGCGGCTGACGCACCAGCTGGTTGATAGTTGCCATCTACTAGCTCCACTGTTTTGTCTTTCGACACAATCGCTTTCCGAAGAAAGCAAAATGGCAGAGCAACACGCCCTGCCAAATTTAGGGGTGCGTGAGTTTAAAGAGAGCTCAACGCCCCGTCAAGGCTAAGCCCGGGCGACTGGCGCCCGGGCTCTTCCTCAGCCGGCGCTGGAGTTCAGCGCTTCGGTCAGTGCGGCTTCGACTTCGTCGGCACTCACACGCATCGGCTTTTCGGCATCGCGACGGCGCTTGCGCTCGCTGTGATAGGCCAGACCGGTACCCGCCGGGATCAGACGGCCCACCACCACGTTCTCCTTCAGACCACGCAGGTAGTCGCGCTTGCCGGTGACGGCAGCCTCGGTCAGCACGCGCGTGGTTTCCTGGAAGGAAGCCGCGGAGATGAACGACTCGGTCGACAGCGACGCCTTGGTGATACCCAGCAATACGCGGGCGTACTTGGCCGGGAACTTGTCCTCGGTGGACAGGCGCTCGTTCTCGCCCAGCACCGCAGTCAGCTCGACCTGGTCGCCCTTGATGAAGCTGGAGTCGCCGGCTTCGGTGATCTCGACCTTGCGCAGCATCTGACGCAGGATGGTCTCGATGTGCTTGTCGTTGATCTTCACGCCTTGCAGACGGTAGACGTCCTGGATCTCGTTGACGATGTAACGGGCCAGCGCGCTGACACCCAGCAGACGCAGGATGTCGTGCGGGTCGCTCGGACCGTCGGAGATCACTTCACCCTTGTTCACCTGTTCGCCTTCGAACACGTTCAGGTGACGCCACTTCGGAATCAGCTCCTCGTAAGGATCGCTACCATCGTTCGGAGTGATGACCAGGCGGCGCTTGCCCTTGGTTTCCTTGCCGAAGGAGATGGTGCCGCTGATTTCCGCCAGGATCGACGCTTCCTTCGGACGACGCGCTTCGAACAGGTCGGCAACGCGCGGCAGACCACCGGTGATGTCGCGGGTCTTGGAGGTTTCCTGCGGGATACGCGCCAGCACGTCACCCACACTGACCTGGGCGCCGTCGGTCACACCAACGATCGCCTTGGCGGGCAGCAGGTACTGCGCCGGTACGTCGGTACCCGGGAGCAACAGCTCCTTGCCCTTTTCGTCGACCAGCTTGATCGCCGGACGGATGTCCTTGCCAGCGGCGGGACGCTCGTTGGGATCGAGAATCTCGATGCTGGACAGGCCGGTCAGCTCGTCCACCTGACGGCGGATGGTGATGCCCTCTTCCATGCCCACGAAGGTCACCAGACCCTTCATTTCGGTGACGATCGGGTGGGTGTGCGGATCCCACTTGGCCACGATGGCACCGGCATCGACCTTGTCGCCTTCCTTCGCAGAAACGACGGCACCGTACGGCAGCTTGTAGCGCTCGCGCTCGCGACCGAAGTCGTCGGCAACCGCCAGTTCACCGGAACGGGAGACCGACACCAGGGCGCCGTCACCACGTACCACGTGCTTCATGTTGATCAGACGGATGGTACCGCCGTTCTTCACCTGCACGCTGTCTGCAGCCGAGGTTCGGCTGGCCGCACCACCGATGTGGAAGGTACGCATGGTCAGCTGAGTACCCGGCTCACCGATCGACTGGGCAGCGATAACACCCACCGCCTCACCGATGTTGACGCGGTGACCACGGGCCAGGTCGCGACCATAGCAGCAGGAGCAGATGCCGTAGCGCGTTTCGCAGGTGATCGCCGAACGCACGACGATCTCGTCGATGCTGTTGCGTTCGATGAATTCGACCAGCTTCTCGTCGATCAGCGTGCCTGCCGGCAGCAGCACCTCTTCGGAACCGGGCTTGAGCACATCGCGAGCCACGACACGACCCAGCACGCGCTCGCCCAGCGGCTCGACCACGTCGCCACCTTCGATGTGCGGCGTCATGATCAGGCCCTGCTCGGTGCCACAGTCGATCTCGGTCACTACCAGATCCTGCGCCACGTCGACGAGACGACGGGTCAGGTAACCGGAGTTCGCGGTCTTCAGTGCGGTATCCGCCAGACCCTTACGTGCACCGTGGGTCGAGATGAAGTACTGCAGAACCGACAGACCCTCACGGAAGTTCGCGGTGATCGGCGTCTCGATGATCGAGCCGTCCGGCTTGGCCATCAGGCCACGCATACCGGCCAGCTGACGGATCTGGGCCGCGGAACCCCGCGCACCGGAGTCCGCCATCATGTACATGGAGTTGAACGACTCCTGCAGGACTTCCTTGCCTTCGCGATCGATGACCTTGTCCTTGGACAGGTTGGCCATCATCGCCTTGGACACTTCGTCGTTGGCCTTGGACCAGAGGTCGATCACCTTGTTGTACTTCTCGCCCTGGGTCACCAGGCCGGAGGCGTACTGGGCTTCGATCTCCTTCACTTCCTCGGTGGCGGCATCGATGATGCGGGCCTTCTCGGCCGGGATCTCGAAATCGTTCACGCCGATGGAGACGCCGGAAATCGTCGAGTAGGCGAAACCGGTGTACATCAGCTGGTCGGCGAAGATCACGGTGTCCTTCAGGCCGACGGTACGGTAGGCCTGGTTGATCAGCTTGGAGATTGCCTTCTTCTTCATCGGCTGGTTGACGACGTCGAAGGACAGACCCTTGGGCACGATCTGGAACAGCAGCGCACGGCCGACAGTGGTGTCGACGATACGGGTATTCTCCACCACAGAGCCGTCCTTCTGCTTGACGGTCTCGTGGATACGTACCTTGATCTTGGCGTGCAGGGACACTTCGCGCGCACCGAAGGTGCGGTCGACTTCCTGCAGGTCAGCGAACACGCGGCCTTCGCCCTTGGCATTGATGGCTTCGCGGGTCATGTAGTACAGACCCAGCACCACGTCCTGCGAAGGAACGATGATCGGCTCGCCGTTGGCGGGCGACAGCACGTTGTTGGTGGACATCATCAGCGCGCGCGCTTCCAACTGGGCCTCGAGGGTCAGCGGTACGTGCACGGCCATCTGGTCACCGTCGAAGTCGGCGTTGTACGCGGCGCACACCAGCGGGTGCAGTTGCAGGGCCTTGCCTTCGATCAGCACGGGCTCGAACGCCTGGATACCCAGACGGTGCAGGGTCGGCGCGCGGTTGAGCAGTACCGGATGTTCGCGGATGACTTCGGCGAGCACGTCCCAGACCTCGGGCAGCTCGCGCTCGACCATCTTCTTGGCGGCCTTGATGGTGGTCGCCAGGCCACGGGCTTCCAGCTTGCCGAAGATGAACGGCTTGAACAGTTCCAGGGCCATCTTCTTGGGCAGGCCGCACTGGTGCAGACGCAGGGTCGGGCCCACGGTGATCACGGAACGACCGGAGTAGTCGACGCGCTTACCGAGCAGGTTCTGACGGAAACGACCCTGCTTACCCTTGATCATGTCGGCCAGGGACTTCAGCGGGCGCTTGTTGGAGCCAGTGATAGCGCGGCCGCGACGGCCGTTGTCCAGCAGGGCGTCGACCGCTTCCTGCAGCATACGCTTTTCGTTGCGCACGATGATGTCCGGCGCAGCCAGATCGAGCAGGCGCTTCAGACGGTTGTTACGGTTGATCACCCGACGATACAGGTCGTTCAGGTCGGAGGTCGCGAAGCGGCCGCCATCCAGCGGCACCAGCGGACGCAGGTCCGGCGGCAGCACCGGCAGAACGGTCAGCACCATCCACTCCGGCTTGTTGCCGGACTGCTGGAAGGCTTCCATGAGCTTCAGGCGCTTGGACAGCTTCTTGATCTTGGTTTCCGAGTTGGTCTGCGGGATTTCCTCACGCAGGCGAGCGGTCTCGTGGTCCAGATCGATGCTCATCAGCAGTTCGCGAACCGCCTCGGCGCCCATACGTGCGTCGAAGTCGTCACCGAACTCCTCGAGGGCTTCGAAGTACTGCTCGTCGTTCAGCAGCTGGCCCTTCTCCAGGGTGGTCATGCCCGGATCGATCACCACGTAGCTCTCGAAATAGAGCACGCGCTCGATGTCACGCAGGGTCATGTCCAGCAGCAGACCGATACGGGACGGCAGGGACTTCAGGAACCAGATGTGGGCAACCGGCGAGGCCAGCTCGATGTGCGCCATGCGCTCACGACGCACCTTGGCCAGCGCGACTTCGACGCCGCACTTCTCGCAGATCACGCCGCGGTGCTTGAGGCGCTTGTACTTTCCGCACAGGCACTCGTAGTCCTTCACTGGGCCGAAGATCTTGGCGCAGAACAGGCCGTCGCGCTCCGGCTTGAAGGTACGGTAGTTGATGGTTTCCGGCTTTTTCACTTCGCCGAAAGACCAGGACCGGATCATCTCCGGCGAAGCCAGACCGATACGGATCGCATCGAACTCTTCTTGACCCTGGTTTTTCAACAGATTCAGCAAGTCTTTCAAGGCCTTTCCTCCTCACGGACCTGCGGCGGCCGGCCGTGCCGGGCGCCGCATGGCGGTGCGTGTTATTCGGTTTCCAGTTCGATGTCGATACCCAGGGAACGGATTTCCTTGATCAACACGTTGAAGGACTCGGGCATGCCGGCCTCCATGCGGTGATCGCCGTCCACGATGTTCTTGTACATCTTGGTCCGGCCGTTCACGTCGTCCGACTTGACGGTCAGCATTTCCTGCAGGGTGTAGGCGGCGCCATAGGCTTCCAGCGCCCAGACTTCCATCTCCCCGAAACGCTGGCCACCGAACTGCGCCTTGCCACCCAGCGGCTGCTGGGTGACCAGGCTGTAGGAACCGGTGGAACGCGCGTGCATCTTGTCGTCGACCAGGTGGTTGAGCTTGAGCATGTACATGTAGCCGACGGTGGTCGGACGCTCGAAGGCGTTACCGGTGCGACCGTCGTACAGGCGCATCTGCCCGCTTTCCGGCAGGTCCGCCAGGCGCAGCATGGCCTTGATCTCGCTTTCCTTGGCACCATCGAACACCGGGGTGGCCATGGGCACGCCCTTGCGCAGGTTGGCTGCCAGCTCAAGGATCTCCTGGTCACTGAAGGTGTCCAGCTCTTCCTTGCGACGACCGCCGATCTCGTTGTACACCTGATTCAGGAACTCACGCAGCTCGGCGACCTTGCGCTGCTCTTCGAGCATGCGGTTGATCTTTTCGCCCAGCCCCTTGGCCGCCAGGCCCAGGTGCGTTTCCAGAATCTGGCCGACGTTCATACGCGATGGTACGCCCAGCGGGTTCAGCACGATGTCGACCGGCACGCCGTGTTCGTCATGGGGCATGTCTTCGATCGGCATGATCACCGACACCACACCCTTGTTACCGTGACGACCGGCCATCTTGTCGCCCGGCTGAATGCGGCGCTTGATGGCCAGGTAGACCTTGACGATCTTGAGTACGCCCGGCGCCAGGTCATCGCCCTGCTGCAGCTTGCGCTTCTTGTCTTCGAACTTCTCGTCCAGCAGCTGGCGACGGTCAGCCACATACGCCTGAGCCTTTTCCAGCTGCTCGTTGAGCGCGTCGTCGGCCATGCGCAGCTTGAACCACTGGCCGTGTTCCAGGCCGGCAAGAATCTCGCTGGTGATGACAGTGCCCTTCTTCAGGCCGGCGCCGCCTTCGGCGACTGCGCCCACCAGGGCCGCGCTCAGACGCTCGAAGGTCGCGCCTTCGACGATGCGGAACTCTTCGTTGAGGTCCTTGCGGATCTCGTCGAGTTGCTGCTTCTCGATCGCCAGGGCACGGGAGTCGCGCTCCACGCCGTCACGGGTGAACACCTGCACATCGATGACAGTACCCTTGGTACCGGTCGGTACACGCAGGGAAGTGTCCTTCACGTCGCTGGCCTTCTCACCGAAGATCGCGCGCAGCAGCTTCTCTTCCGGAGTCAGCTGAGTCTCGCCCTTCGGGGTGACCTTGCCGACCAGGATGTCGCCTGCCATGACTTCGGCACCGACATACACGATGCCGGCTTCGTCCAGCTTGTTCAGCGCGGCCTCACCGACGTTCGGAATGTCCGCAGTGATTTCTTCCGGGCCGAGCTTGGTGTCACGGGCCACACAGGTCAGTTCCTGGATGTGGATGGTGGTCAGGCGGTCTTCCTGAACCACGCGCTCGGACAGGCAGATGGAGTCTTCGAAGTTGAAGCCGTTCCACGGCATGAACGCAACGCGCAGGTTCTGACCCAACGCCAGCTCGCCCATGTCGGTGGACGGACCGTCGGCCATGATGTCGCCACGCGCAACCACGTCACCCTTATTCACCAGCGGACGCTGGTTGATGCAGGTGTTCTGGTTGGAGCGGGTGTACTTGGTGAGGTTGTAGATGTCGACGCCGGCTTCGCCGGTTTCGACTTCGGCGTCGTTGACGCGCACCACGATGCGGCTGGCATCGACCGAGTCGATCACGCCGCCACGACGGGCGACCACGCAGACACCGGAGTCACGGGCGACGTTGCGCTCCATGCCGGTACCCACCAGCGGCTTGTCGGAGCGCAGGGTCGGCACGGCCTGACGCTGCATGTTCGAACCCATCAGTGCACGGTTGGCGTCGTCGTGCTCGAGGAACGGAATCAGCGAGGCAGCGACGGAAACAACCTGCTTGGGCGATACGTCCATCAGGGTGACGTCTTCCGGCGCCTTCACGGTGAATTCGTTCAGATGACGGACGTTCACCAGCTCTTCGACCAGCTCGCCTGCTTCGTTCAACTTGGCAGAGGCCTGGGCAATGACGTGGTCGGACTCTTCGATAGCGGACAGGAAGACGATCTCGTCGGTGACCTTGCCGCCCTTGACCACGCGGTACGGGCTTTCCAGGAAGCCATAGCGGTTGGTGCGGGCATAGGTGGCCAGCGAGTTGATCAGGCCGATGTTCGGACCTTCGGGGGTTTCGATCGGGCAGACGCGACCATAGTGGGTCGGGTGCACGTCACGGACTTCGAAGCCGGCACGCTCGCGGGTCAGACCGCCCGGGCCGAGTGCAGAGACGCGGCGCTTGTGGGTGATCTCGGAGAGCGGGTTGTTCTGGTCCATGAACTGCGAGAGCTGGCTGGAACCGAAGAACTCCTTGACCGCAGCAGCCACCGGCTTGGCGTTGATCAGGTCCTGCGGCATCAGGCCTTCGCTTTCCGCCATGGACAGGCGTTCCTTGACCGCGCGCTCGACGCGCACCAGGCCCACGCGGAACTGGTTCTCGGCCATTTCGCCCACACAGCGGACGCGACGGTTGCCCAGGTGGTCGATGTCATCGACCACGCCCTTGCCGTTACGGATGTCGACCAGGGTCTTGAGCACGTCGATGATGTCTTCCTTGGACAGGACGCCAAGGCCTTCAATCTCGGTGCGACCGATACGACGGTTGAACTTCATGCGACCGACCGCGGACAGGTCGTAACGCTCGGCGCTGAAGAACAGGTTGTTGAACAGCGTCTCGGCGGCGTCCTTGGTCGGCGGCTCGCCGGGACGCATCATGCGGTAGATCTCGACCAGTGCTTCCAGCTGGTTGCTGGTGGAGTCGATCTTCAGGGTGTCGGAGATGAACGGACCGCAGTCGATCTCGTTGGTGTAGAGCGTTTCGAAGCGGCTGACCTGGGCCTTGACGATCTTGGCCAGCGCCTCGGTAGTCAGTTCGGTGTTGCACTCGATGACGATCTCGCCGGTGACCGGGTGCACGATCGCCTTGGCGGTGGTACGACCCAGCACGTACTCGATCGGGACTTCGAGCTCCTTGAGCCCGGCCTTCTCGATCTGGTTGATGTGACGAGCGGTGATACGACGGCCTTGCTCGACAATCAGCTTGCCGTTCTCGTCCTTGATGTCGAACGCGGCGATTTCACCACGCAGGCGCTGCGGAACCAGTTCCAGGTTCAGCATTTCACCCTTGAGGTGGAAAACGTTGGTGTCGTAGAACTGCGCGAGGACTTCTTCCGCGCCATAGCCGAGCGCGCGCAGCAACACGGTCGCCGGCAGCTTGCGGCGACGGTCGATACGCACGAAGACCGCGTCTTTCGGATCGAACTCGAAGTCCAGCCAGGAGCCACGGTAGGGAATGATTCGTGCCGAGTAGAGCAGCTTGCCCGAGCTGTGGGTCTTGCCGCGGTCGTGATCGAAGAACACACCCGGAGAACGGTGCAGCTGGGAAACGATCACGCGCTCGGTACCGTTGATGATGAAGGTACCGTTCTCGGTCATCAGGGGGATTTCCCCCATGTAGACTTCCTGCTCCTTGATGTCCTTGATTGCCTTGCTCGACGATTCCTTGTCGAAAATGATCAGTCGAACCTTCACACGCAACGGCACCGCGAAGGTTACGCCGCGCAGCACGCATTCCTTGACATCGAAAGCCGGCTCGCCCAGACGGTAGCCGACGTATTCCAGGGCAGCGTTGCCCGAATAGCTGATGATCGGGAATACGGACTTGAAGGCCGCATGCAGGCCAACGTCGCGGAACTGCTCCTTGCTCACTCCTTGCTGCAGGAATTCGCGATACGAATCCAGTTGGATGGCCAGGAGGTAAGGCACATCCATCACGTCCGGCAACTTGCTAAAGTCCTTGCGGATACGTTTTTTCTCAGTGTATGAGTAAGCCATCAGCGTTCCCCAGCTTGGTCACCTGCTTGTTTGGCTTCTCCGACGGGAGCAGCCAGCAAATCGTGCAGATCACAGATCTGCGCCACCTGTCGGTGGTGTGTTACAGGGGGCCCATAGAAAGCCACCTATAACGGAAAAAGGCCGGTGGCTACTGCCACCAGCCATCAGCCTTACGCGAAACGCCCAGGCTGTAGACGCAAGGACTGAGCTTACTTGAGCTCGACCTTGGCGCCTGCTTCTTCCAGAGCCTTCTTGGCGGCTTCGGCTTCTTCCTTGGAAGCGCCTTCCTTCACCACGCCAGGAGCGCCGTCGACCACAGCCTTGGCTTCCTTCAGGCCCAGACCGGTCAGCTCGCGAACAACCTTGATGACGTTGACTTTCTTGTCGCCAGCGTCGGTCAGGATGATGTTGAACTCGGTTTGCTCTTCAACCACGGCAGCGGCAGCGGCCGGGCCGGCAGCAACAGCGGCAGCGGCGGTAACGCCGAACTTCTCTTCCATCGCCTTGATCAGTTCAACGATCTGCATGACGGACATTTCGGAAACGGCGTTGATGATGTCTTCGTTGGTCAGAGCCATGACTCTAATTCCTGTATTGGGGGATGGCTTGCGGCCATCTAATTAAACGAATAAGCGAGTAGACGATGCCCTGCGCACTTAGGCGGCAGTGGCTTCCTTCTGATCGCGAATAGCTGCCAGAGTACGAGCCAGCTTGCTGGTAGCGCCTTGGATAACGCTCATCAGCTGTGCAACGGCTTCGTTGTAAGTCGGCAGGGTTGCCAGCACGTCGATCTGATTGGCTGCGAGGAACTGACCCTCAAATGCAGCGGCCTTGATCTCGAACTTGTCCTGACCCTTGGCGAACTCCTTGAAGATACGAGCGGCAGCGCCCGGATGTTCGGTGGAGAAAGCAATCAGGGTCGGGCCTTTGAACACGTCGTTGAGCACGTCAAACTGAGTGCCTTCAACGGCGCGCTTGAGCAGGGTGTTACGCACGACACGCACGTACACACCAGCCTCGCGGGCCTCTTTACGGAGTCCGGTCATGGCCCCTACAGTCACGCCACGGGCATCAGCCACGACAGCGGACAGGGCAGTTTTGGCAGCCTCGTTGACTTCAGCGACGATGGCTTTCTTGTCTTCGAGTTTAATTGCCACGGGTACACTCCTGGATTTACCAATCCGAAGGGCCGAGACCCTTCGGGGTTCTGGTGTCTGATTCGGAGACCGAATCGGGAGCACCATCTGCGTAGGCCGAACGTTTAAGGCTTTCGCCACCTACGGTCTTGGACGGCCCCCGCCAGGCAGGGACCCCAATACAGCGCGATAGCCGAAGCTGTCGCACAGGTCTTAGGCTTCAAGAGAAGCCTGATCGATCTGCAGACCCGGGCCCATGGTGGAGCTCAGGGTGATGCGCTTGACGTACACGCCCTTGGAGGTGGACGGCTTCAGGCGCTTCAGATCAGCCAGCAGGGCTTCCACGTTCTGCTTCAGCTTCAGCGGCTCGAAATCGATCTTGCCCACGGAAGCGTGAATAATGCCGTTCTTGTCGGTACGGAAACGAACCTGACCAGCCTTGGCATTCTTCACAGCAGTGGCCACGTCGGGAGTCACGGTGCCTACCTTCGGGTTCGGCATCAGGCCACGCGGGCCCAGTACCTGGCCCAGCTGGCCAACCACACGCATGGCGTCCGGGGAAGCGATGACCACGTCGTAGCTCAGGTCGCCACCCTTCATTTCGGCAGCCAGGTCGTCCATGCCAACGCGCTCGGCGCCAGCGGCCAGAGCAGCTTCGGCAGCCGGACCCTGAGCGAACACCGCTACTCGGACGCTCTTGCCGGTGCCGTTCGGCAGCACGGTAGCACCGCGAACCACTTGATCGGATTTGCGCGGATCAACGCCCAGGTTGATGGCGATGTCCACGGATTCCTTGAACTTGCTGGAGGGCAGCTCAGCGAGCAGTGCAGCGGCCTCTTCGAAGCCGTACAGCTTGCCAGCCTGAACCTTCTCGGCAATTGCCTTCTGGCGCTTGGTCAGCTTGGCCATTACACACCCTCCACGTTGAGGCCCATGCTGCGGGCAGAGCCGGCGATGGTGCGCACAGCAGCGTCCAGATCGGCAGCAGTCAGGTCAGCCTGCTTGGACTTGGCAATGTCTTCCAGCTGAGCACGGGTGACGGTGCCCACCTTCTGGGTATTCGGACGAGCAGAGCCACTGGTGATACCTGCGGCCTTCTTCAGCAGAACGGCAGCAGGAGTACTCTTCACTTCGAAGGTGAAGCTGCGATCGCTGTAAACGGTGATGATCACCGGAGTCGGCAGACCGGGCTCCATGCCCTGAGTCTTGGCGTTGAACGCCTTGCAGAACTCCATGATGTTGACGCCATGCTGACCCAGAGCGGGACCGACCGGCGGCGAGGGGTTGGCCTGAGCGGCCTTCACCTGCAGCTTGATATAAGCTGTGATTTTCTTTGCCATTTGTAGCTCCGTTGCGGGTTAAACGCCCTTGGGCTCCCCGGTTTCTTTCAAGTAAATCCCAGTGACGACAAAACCCCGCAACAAAGGCTGCGGGGTTACGGGACAGCTCGCCAGGCTAGACTTTCTCTACCTGGCTGAATTCCAGCTCCACCGGAGTGGAACGACCGAAGATCAGGACTGCAACCTGAATTCGGCTCTTTTCGTAGTTGACTTCTTCGACTACACCATTGAAATCAGCGAACGGCCCATCAATCACACGAACCGTTTCTCCCGGCTCAAACAGGGTCTTGGGCTTCGGCTTGTCACCGCTATCGGCAACGCGACGCAGAATAGCCTCAGCTTCGCGATCAGTAATCGGCGCAGGGCGATCCGCAGTACCACCAATGAAACCCATCACCCGAGGAGTGTCTTTTACCAGGTGCCAGGCCGCTTCGTTCATTTCCATCTGGACCAGCACATATCCTGGAAAGAACTTGCGCTCACTCTTGCGCTTCTGACCGTTACGCATCTCCACCACCTCTTCGGTGGGGACAAGGATCTCGCCAAACAGATCCTCCATACCGGCCAGCTTGACACGCTCGATCAGCGAGCGCATGACATGCTTCTCGTAACCCGAGTAAGCATGTACGACATACCAACGCTTAGCCACGTAGCACCCTTAACCCACAATCAAAGAAACGAGCCAGCCGAGAAGGGAATCGAGCCCCCACAGCAGCAGCGCCATAATGAGAACGACCGCAACCACGATCAGCGTGGTCTGCGTTGTTTCCTGACGGGTCGGCCAGACAACCTTGCGGATCTCTGCGCGCGCCTCCTTGGCAAGCACCAGAAAGGCACTCCCCTTCACCGTACGCGTCGCCACCCAGGCAGCCACAACGGCCAGGACCAACAGAACCAGAACCCTGTAAAGCAGCGGCTCGGCAGAGAAAACCTGGTTACCGACGACACCCGCCGCCACGATCACAGCGACTGCAAGCCACTTGAGCAGATCAAAGCGACCTTCTTTTGCTTCAACCTTGGTGTTCATCTGCTTGGATCCTGTCAGGGAAAATTGCCAGACTCTCGAGAATCTGGCAGGCCAGGAGGGAATCGAACCCCCAACCTGCGGTTTTGGAGACCGCCGCTCTGCCAATTGAGCTACTGGCCTGGAACTCGAATCAGGCCGGCAATTATGCCGACCTGAGAAAGGAAGATCAACCGATTACTCGAGGATCTTGGCAACCACGCCGGCGCCAACGGTACGGCCACCTTCGCGAATGGCGAAACGCAGGCCGTCTTCCATGGCGATCGGAGCGATCAGGGTGACGGTCATCTTGATGTTGTCACCC
>NZ_JBOY01000079.1:0-10866 GCF_000647775.1 Pseudomonas sp. RL
TAGTCATGCTGCTTCTCGATGGCGTGCACCTGCACGCCATCGCCTTCCTTCCACTCGAACAGTTGCTGGTGGCTGGCCTGGATCATCGCGCAGAGCGGTTCGCAGTCCAGGGTCAGGCGCTCCTGGATTTCGTCCTGGGTCAGCGTTGCCTTGTCCAGATGCAGCCGTGAGCGGTAGCAGATGATCTGCCGCTCCTCGTTGGTGGCCCATTTGCCGGCATGCTCGCGCACCGTCACGTCCAGCTCGGGCAGCCGCCGGTAATCCAGCCAGACCAGTTGCTGGGCCAGCAAGCGCTGGGTGAACGGCATCTGCTGGCGGATCCTCCAGCGCGGCTTGCCCTTGCGCAGCCAGCGCGTGACGGCGTCGATCAGGTCGTCGCGCAGCAGGTCGCGGACCGCGTAGATCAGCGCGATGCCCAGCAGCAGGGCCAGCGACAGCTGCTGGCTGGCGTCGCGCACGTTGAACAGGAAATAGGTGAACAGCGACATGATCAGCACCGTGGAAGCTGCCTTCACCAGCTTGCGCGTGCCGGCGCCCAGTTCGGTGATCTTCTGACGCAGCACCACCGGGTATTCCAGCAACCGCTGGTACAGGCTCATGCGGTTCCACACGCGGGTCGGCGTGCCCTGGAAATCGCCCAGGTAATCGCGCTCCCGGCGATAACGGCGTTCCTGGGCAAGGAAGTCCTCCACGGATTGCCGCAGCTCCTCGTCGAGCTCAGCGAAGCCTTCCAGGGTCATGCATTCCAGCAGGAACTGCTCGGCCAGCCAGGAAAAGTACACGTCGAGCTGGCGGAAATAGCGCAACTGCTTGCTCTGCTTCGGCTCCGCCTTGCGCAGGCGCTGGGCGAAGTTCTGGCTCAGGCGCAGGGCGCGCGCCAGCGGCTCGGCCAGCGCCTTGCCCTGCAACTGCTGGCGCAGCCGGTCCAGCGACGCCAGGTACTGGTAGAACCAGGCGCCATGCATGATTTCGTAGTGCGGCGAAAGCAGCGAATAGGAGGTGTCCAGCTTGCTGGCGCGGTCCTGGGCCGGCAGCCCGAGCAGGCCGAAGCGGTGGCTCAGGGCCGAGAAGAAGAACTGCTCCTCGGCCAGGGTGCGGGGGGAAAGCGTGCTTTCGTGCGGCGTGAACAGATACAGGTCAAGCTGATGGCGGCCCGGCGTCTTCAGCGTGCGGGTCAGTTGCAGGCGAAAATCGCCCTGGCGCTTCAATGAGAACACGACACCTCCAACAACAATGGCCCAGCGAGCATATCCGAAGCCGGACCGGTTGGGTGCGGGCACTCCCTCCGGCACCACCCCTGGGGTGCCGGCTTGAACTCACCCAGCCGGCCATTACACTGTGCCTCCCCTTCGCGGCCCTGCCCTTCCATGACCGACGCCCCCTCCAAGCCCTGGTTCGTCTACCTGGTGCGCGCCGCCAACGGCGCCCTCTATTGCGGCGTCAGCGACGACCCGCAACGGCGCTTCGCCCAGCACCAGAGCGGCAAGGGCGCGCGCTTCTTCCATTCCAGCCCGGCGCAGGCGCTGGTGTACGTGGAAGCCTGCGCGGACAAGCGTGCGGCCCTCAAGCGCGAGCGGGCCATCAAGGCGCTGCGCAAACCGGCCAAGGAGATGCTGGCGGCTGGCAGCTCGGCAATGTCGGCGGCCGTCAGGGACTGCTAGTTTCGCCCCGCACCTTTCCAGCGGAGCCTGACCATGCACAACACCCTGATCCTGCACCACTACCCCGAGTCGCCCTTTGCCGAGAAGGCCCGGCTGATGCTCGGTTTCAAGCAGTTGTCCTGGGGTTCGGTGTACATCCCGCGCATCATGCCCAAGCCTGACCTCACCGCACTGACCGGCGGCTACCGCAAGACCCCGGTGCTGCAGGTCGGCGCCGATATCTACTGCGACACCGCGCTGATCGCCCGCCGCCTGGAGGCCGAGAAGGCCACGCCGACGCTCTTTCCGGAAGGCAAGGAACTGGTGGTCAGTGCCTTCGCGCAGTGGGCCGATTCGCTGGTGTTCCAGACCGCCATCACCCTGGGCTTCCAGCCGCAGGCACTGAGCGCCCGCCTGGGCAGCCTGCCGGAAGCCGCCGTGCAGGCCTTCGTCGCCGACCGCGCCGCGCTGTTCAAGGGCGGTACGGCGCCCCGCGTTTCGGTCGAACAGGCCCGCAGCACCTGGGCCGTGCTGATGGCGCGACTGGAGCGGCAACTGGCGGGCGAGGACGGCGATTTCCTGTTCGGGGCGCCGTCGCTGGCCGATTTCGCCCTGGCCCACCCGCTGTGGTTCCTCAAGGGGAACCCGGTGACCGCACCGCTGGTGGATGCTTCCCCGTCGATCCGCGCCTGGCTGGCACGTGTGCTGGACGTTGGCCATGGCTCCGCCCAGCGCATGGACGCGCAGCAGGCGCTGGAGATCGCCCGCCAGGCCGAACCGGCGCCGCTGCCCGCCGAGGCGTTCGCCGACCCCAACGGCTTCCAGGCCGGCCAGCGGGTGAGCATTCGCGCCGAGGACTACGGCGTCGATCCGGTGCAGGGCGAGCTGCTGTACGCCGGCGCGGAGGAACTGATCCTGCGCCGCGAGGACGAGCGCGCCGGCCTGGTGCACGTGCACTTTCCACGGCTGGGGTTCCGGATCGAGGCGCTGTAACGGCCAGAGATCCGCGGCTTTCGTGGGAGCCGCTTCAGCCGCGATGCTTTGTGCAGGCCGTGGCCAGAAGCTCGCGACTGAAGTCGCTCCTACAAGTTTCGAGCTGACCGCCTACGTCCTCAATGCAGCGCCGAAGTCACCAGGAAATTTACCAGCGTCGGGTCGTCGGGCAACTCGATCTCGCGGGACGGGCGCGGCAGCTCCTCGACCACCGCCTGCCAGAACGCCTGCGCCACCTCGTCCTGCTGATGGAAACGCACCAGCCAGGGGAGGCGGGTGTCGCTCAGCGCATGCAGCGTCACGGCCAGGCCGATGCCCTGGCGCCGGTACTTCTTGAGAATGAACAGGTCGGCCAGCTCCAGCGCGTCGAGGCCCGGTACCTCGCTGCGCTCGATCAGCAGGAAGCCGGCAATGGCGCCTTCCACCATCACCAGTTGCGCGCTCCAGTCCGGCTCCTCCCAATAGCGAGCCAGGTACTCGTCATGCACGTAGAAGCGCCCGTCGGCGTCCACATCCTCGTGCTCCCAGTCGGAAGTTTCGTAGGCGTAGAACTGGTAGAGGTTGCGGATCAGGGGGGCCTGGTCCGCCTCGGTGGCAAGCAATTCGAGGGTTACGGTCATGGGCTACACGGCATGAATCGGGGCGCGACGCGCCGCGAAGGAAAACGAAAGCGCCCCGGCAGCCGGGGCGCATGAACGAGCGGGGGGACTCAGCGACGCTTGAGCTGATCCTTCAGCTGAGTGGGCACCTGGCGGATGGTCAAGGTGTCGGTCGTCTCGTCGTACTCGACCCGCGAGCCCAGCAGGTGCGCCTCGAAGCTGATCGACAGCCCCTCGGCGCGGCCGGTGAAGCGGCGGAACTGGTTGAGGGTGCGCTTGTCCGGCGGAATCTCCGGCGCCAGGCCGTAGTCGCTGTTGCGGATGTGGTCGTAGAAGGCGCGCGGCTTGTCCTCGTCGAGCAGGCCGGAGAGTTCTTCCACGGTGATCGGCTCGCCCAGGCGCGCCTGGGTGCTGGCGTAGTCGACCAGAGTCTGGGTCTTCTCGCGGGCCTGCTCTTCGGCCAGGTCCTCCTGCTCGACGAAATCGCTGAACGCCTTGAGCAGCGTGCGGGTTTCGCTCGGCGCATCCACCCCTTCCTGGCAGCCGATGAAGTCGCGGAAGTAGTCGGAGACCTTCTTGCCGTTCTTGCCCTTGATGAACGAGATGTACTGCTTCGACTGACGGTTGTTCTGCCATTCCGAGAGGTTGATGCGCGCCGCCAGGTGCAGCTGGCCGAGGTCCAGGTGCTTGGCCGGCGCCACTTCCAGCGCCTCGGTGACCGTCACGCCCTCGCTGTGGTGCAGCAGCGCGATGGCCAGGTAGTCGGTCATGCCCTGCTGGTAATGGGACAGCAGCACGTGCCCGCCGGTGGACAGGTTGGATTCCTCCATCAGCTTCTGCAGGTGCTCGACCGCCTGGCGGCTGAAGGCGGCGAAGTCCTGCTGGTTGTCCAGGTAGCCCTTCAGCCAGCCGCTGAACGGGTAGGCGCCGGACTCGTCATGAAAGAACCCCCAGGCCTTGCCCTGCTTGGCGTTGTAGCTGTCGTTGAGATCGGCCATGAGGTTCTCCATGGCCTGATTGACCGGCAGCTCGGCGTCGCGGGCATGCAGCACGGCGGGCGAGCCGTCGGGTTTCTTGTCGATGAAATGGACGATGCAGTGACGAATCGGCATGGAACTCTCGGGGCGGGCGAAACAGGCGCGCTAGTGTAAAGCATCGCGGCAGAAGCCCCTCCCACAAAAAAACGAACCTGTGGAAGCGAATTCATTCGCGAGCCAAGAGCTCGCGGACGAGTCCGCTCCCACGGGCCTTGGCTCAGTCGATCAGCTCCGGCTGCGCCAGCGCCTTGCCGCTCTTCGGCTGGTCGCGCAGGAATTCCAGGCGCTTGATCATGTAGCGCACGTGCACGTGCAGGTCATACAGCTCGCCGGAATAGGACAGCGGCACCTCGATGCGCGCCAGTTCCAGGCCCAGGGCGATCAGGTGGTCGATCTCCTTCTGCGGGTCCTGCAGCTTGCCCAGGTACAGCTGGCGGTCGATCTCGCGCAGGTGCTTGTACCAGCGATAGATGCGCGAGCGGATCTGCCAGCGGTACAGCGGGCCGACCACCTTGATCAGCGGAATCAGCAGCACCAGCAGCGGAATGGCGAGGATGATGTAGCGGTCGGCCAGCGAGGCGATGCGGAACGGCAGGTAGCGCTGCAGGATCGGCAGGCCCTTGCTGTAGAAGTACTCCGCCTCGTCCAGCGTGGCGAAGTTCGACGAGGCCGGTGCCGGGAAGCGCCCGGCGGCGTCCAGCAGGTTGCCGTCCTTGAGCACTTCGCGGGCGGCGGCCAGGATCAGGGGGGTCAGCGAGGGATGGAACGCTTCGCTGGCAACCAGCGTGGCCAGCGGGCCGACGGTTTCCAGCGATTGATCGGGCACGTTGCGTTCCAGGCTGACCAGCCCTTCGCCCACGTCGATGCGGTTCAGGTACGGCAGGCGCGCCTGGTAGGCGGCGCTGCGCCCCAGGTTGAGCAGCCTGAGGTTCGGATCGCCGGCCAGGCGCTGCACCAGGCCGTTCTCCGCCGGGCCGATGAAGAAAGCCGCATCCAGGTTGCCGGCCTGCAGCTCGCGGGCCGCGCGGGCACCGCCGACTGCCTGCCAGCCCGCCGGCAGTTGCTGCAGGTCGATGCCGTTGGCGCCGAGCAGGGCATCGGTCACCGAGCGGGTGCCGCTGCTCGGGCTGCCGATCGCCACGCGCAGCGCCGCCAGCTCGCCAAGGCGGGCAATCGTCACATCCTGGCGGGCGAACAGCCACACCGGCTCCTGGAACAGCACACCCAGGCCGTACAGCTCGGCGCGCTGCTCGCTGTTCAGGCTCAGTTCCTGGCCGCTCTGCACCAGCGCCAGCTCCACCTCGCCGGCGCGCAGCCTGGCGAGGTTGTCCACCGAACCCTGGCTGTTCACCAGTTCCAGCGTGAAACCTTCCTTGGCCAGCTCGGCCTGCAGGCGCAGGCCGAAGCTGTGATAGCCGCCGCTCGGGCCGCCGGTGGCCAGGCGCGCTTCCATCGGCGGCGGCGGCGCCACGAAGGAGAACAGTGCCCAGACCAGCGCGGCCACCACCGGCACGATCCACAGGTTGGCGAGCACGAAGATTTTCAGATCGTTGAATACACGGCGCATGGCAGGTTTCCGAAGCGGTTTCGGCGGCAGAGGATAGCCGCTGCGCTCTCAGCCGCGCGAGAACCGCCGGGCGCGCCGCTCGCGCCAGAGGGCGATCAGCGTCAGCACCGCCAGCAGGCCGAGCGCGTACAGCGCATCCCGGCCGAGGGCTGCCAGCACCAGCAGGCAGAGCAGCGTGGCCAGCGCGGCGACCCCGCGCCAGAGCCCGCGCAGCAGCAGGACCCCGGCCGCCATGCTGAGCAGGTAGACGATGATGAAGTTGCCGTTGGCGTAGCGGATCAGGTCGTCCACCGACAGCTGCAGCGCCTGGGCCAGCGCGGCGCACAACGCGCAGACCGCCACCACCAGCAGCAGCGCCGGACCCGGCACGCCATGCCGGTTGCGCCCGGCCAGGCGCGCCGGCAACTTGCCCTCCTCGGCCAGGCTCCAGATCAGCCGGGCAAAACCCTGCACATACACGTTGATGGAGGCGAAGCAGGCCAGGTAGCCGAGCAGCGCCACCAGCCAGCGGCCGCGCTCGCCGAACAGCTGCTGCATCAGCTGCGGCAGGGCGGTGGCGTCGCGCTGCGCGTCGCCGTACACGCCGAAGCTCAGCACCGCCACGGAGAAGGCCCAGTACACCAGCCCGGCCAGCAGCACGCCGAGCAGCAGCGCCAGCGGGAAATCGCGGCGCGGATTGCGGAATTCCTCGCCCAGGTGGGTGAACGCCTCGATGCCGACGAAGCACCAGAACATCACCCCGAGGGCGGCCGGCAGGCGCGCCCAGTCCGCGCCGAGCGGCGGCAGCAGCGGCTGGCTGGCGCGCGGCAGCTCGCCGGCCCACCAGATCAGCGCCACCGCACCGATGATGGCCACGGCAATCAGCGCCTGCACCGCGCCGGAGGCGCGCGGCGGCCGCTGGCCGAGCAACAGCATGGCGCCCAGGGTGGCCAGCTGGATCAGCAGCACCTCGCCCGCATTGAGCGGCAGCACCGCCTGCCAAAAGCCGGTGCCGATGTTCAGCGCCGCCGGCAAACCGACCGGCAGCACGGCCAGGAACAGCAGCGCGATCAGCCGTTCGCTGCGCGCGCCGAAGGCCAGGCCGATCAGGTGCGGCGCGCCGCCGGCATGGGGAAAGCGCCGGCCGAGCTGGGCGAAGGTGAAGGCCACCGGCAGCACCAGGGCGATGAGGATCAGCCAGGCCCACAGCGAAGCGGAACCGGCGGCGCTGGCGGCCAGCGCCGGCACCACGAAGATGCCGGTGCCCAGCAGCGAGGTGCTGAGCAGCGCGACGCCCTGCCCCAGCCCCAGTTCCTTGTTCAAACGACTCATCGGGTATGCTCGCGCCCATTCGAAAGGGTCGCCATGATACGCCCGCGACCGCATCTCCACCCGTTTCCGGAACCCGACACCCGTATGAGTCTGCGTCTGCTGCACACCTCCGACTGGCATCTCGGCCAGCATTTCATGGGCAAGAGCCGCCAGGCCGAGCATCAGGCATTCTGCGCCTGGCTGCTGGAACAGGTGCGCCTGCATCGGGTGGATGTGGTGCTGATCGCTGGCGACATCTTCGACACCGGCGCGCCGCCCAGCCATGCCCGCGAGCAGTACAACCGCTTCGTGGTGGCGCTGCGCGACACCGGCGCGCGGCTGGTGGTGCTGGGCGGCAACCATGATTCGGTGGCCATGCTCGGCGAGTCCCGCGAGCTGCTGGCCTGTCTGGACACCTGGGTGGTGCCGGCAGCCATGGAGAATCCCGCCGACCAGGTGCTGCTGCTGCCGAACCGCGACGGCGAGCCGGGCGCGTTGCTCTGCGCGATTCCCTTCCTGCGCGCCCGCGACCTGCTGCGCAGCGAGGCCGGCCAGAGCGCCGAGGACAAGCAGCGCTCGCTGCAGGACGCCATCGCCGCGCACTACCGGCGCTGCCACGAGCAGGCCGTGGCCCTGCGCCGCCAGCATGGCCCGCTGCCGATCGTCGCCAGCGGCCACCTGACCACCGTGGGCGCCAGCGCCAGCGAATCGGTGCGCGAGATCTACGTGGGCAGCCTGGAAGCCTTTCCCACCCGCGACTTCCCCGACGCCGACTACATCGCCCTGGGGCATATCCACCGCCCGCAGAACGTCGGTGGCCAGGAACATATCCGCTACAGCGGCTCGCCGATCCCGCTGTCCTTCGACGAGGCCGGCCAGCAGAAAGCAGTGCTGCTGGTGGATCTGGACCGCATCGGCCTGTGCGGCATCACCGCCCTGCCCGTGCCCTGCTTCCAGCCGCTGCTGACCCTGCGCGGCACGCTGGAGCAGATCGCCGCGCAACTGCCCGAGGCCGCCGCCCAAGGCACCCCGGAGCGCCCGGCCTGGCTGGAGGTGCAGGTGGTCAGCGACGACTACCTGAGCGACCTCGGCACGCGACTGGCCGACCTCACCCGCGAACTGCCGGTGGAAGTGCTGCGCATCCGCCGCGAGCGCAACGGCGCCAGCGCGGCGCTGCACAGCGAAGCCCGGGAGACCCTGGACGAGCTCGACCCGCTGCAGGTGTTCCAGCGCCGCCTGGAGCAGGAAACCCTCGACGACGCCCTGCGCGAGCGCCTGACCCAGTTGCACCAGCAGGTGCTGGCCGACCTGCGGGAGGTGCAGGCATGAGAATCCTCACCCTGCGCCTGAAGAACCTGAACTCGCTGAAGGGCGAGTGGAGGATCGACTTCACTGCCGAGCCGTTCAGGGACAACGGCCTGTTCGCCATCACCGGTCCCACCGGCGCGGGCAAGACCACCCTGCTGGACGCGATCTGTCTGGCGCTTTACCACCGCACGCCGCGCATGGACACGGTGAGCGCCGGCGGCAACGAGCTGATGACCCGGCACACCGCCGACTGCCTGGCCGAAGTGGAATTCGAGGCGCGCGGCGAACGCTACCGCGCCTTCTGGAGCCAGCGCCGCGCCCGCGACAAGGCGGATGGCGCCCTGCAGCAGCCCAAGGGCGAGCTGGCCAAGGCGGACGGCACGTTGCTGGCCGAGAAGCTCAACGACAAGCTGGCCCTGGTCGAACAGCTCACCGGCCTGGACTACGCGCGCTTCACCCGCTCGATGATGCTGGCCCAGGGCGGCTTCGCCGCCTTCCTCAACGCCAAGGCCGCCGAGCGCGCCGAGCTGCTCGAGCAACTGACCGGCACCGAGATCTACGGGCAGATTTCCATGCAGGTGTTCCAGCGCGCCCGGGAGCAGAAGGACGTCCTGGAACGGCTGCAGGAGCGCGCCGAGGCGGTGGAGCTGCTCGACGAGGCCGCGCGCGCAGCGCTGGAGGCCGAGGCGACCAACCTTGCCGCCGACGACACCGTGCGGCGCGACGAACAGCAGACCCTGCGCGCCCAGCAGCAGTGGCTGCAGCAGCGCGACCAGGCCCAGCGCCAGCTGGACAGCGCCCAGGCCCGCGAACAGGCCGCCCGTGCGCAACTGGAACAAGCCGCCGCCGACCTGCGCCGCCTGGCCGCCAGTGAGCCGGCCGAACAGTTGCGCCCGGTCTTCGACGCGCGCCTGCAGGCCGAACAGGCGCTGCAGGCCACCGAAACCAACCTGCGGCACCTGCAGGACGAACAGCACCAGCACGAACAGAGCCGCCAGCAGGCGCTGTGGCACGGCCACTGGGCCAGCGAACAGCAACGCAGCCGGGAACACACGGCGCTGACCGCCCTGGAAGAACGCAGCATCGCCCTGGAACTGCGCCTCAAGGACACCGCCAGCCATGCGCTGATCGCCAGCCAGCTGGGCGGCTGGAAGCTGCGTTTCGCCGAGTGCGATCAGCTCGGCAGCGATCTGGCGCAACTGGACAAGCGCCACCAGGCGATCCAGCAGCGTCTGGCCACGCATGCCCAGCGCCACGTGGAAGCCGAGCAGCAGTTGCACGCCGACCAGGCGGAGCTGGAAACGGCCCGCTCGCAACTGGCGCAACGCGAACAGCAGCATCAGGCCCTGCTCGGCGAACGTGATGAAGCCGGTTGGCGCGCCCACTGGCAGGCGCTGCTGCAGCGCAAGGGCCAGCTGGAGCAACTGCAGCAGCTGCTCGAGCAACGCGCGCAGCAGGCCGCGCTGCTGCACAAGCACGGCGCGCGCCAGGAGAGGGCGCAGGCCGTGCAGGCCGCCCGGCAGACAGAGCTGGCCGCCCTGCGCGAGCTGTACCGCCGGGTGAAAAGCCAGGTCGACGACAAGGAGCGCCTGCTGCAACAGGAGCATCTGCTGCAGGCGCGCGCCCAACTGGTACCCGGCGCGCCCTGCCCGGTGTGCGGCGCGTGCGAGCACCCCGCCGCCGGGCATCACGACCCGCTGGCTATCGCCAGTACCCAGCAGGCGCTGGCGGAGCTGAAGGCCGAACAGGAACAGCTGACCCAGCAAGGCCAGACGCTGAACGCCGAAAAGGCCCGGGTGGAAGGCGAGCTGGAGGAAATCCGCCACCAGTTGCAGGCCGCCAGCACGCAGCAGGCGCAGCTGGACGCCGGCATCGGCCGGCTGCTCGCCCAGCTGGGCCTGAGCGAACCGCTGGACCTGCCGGGCGAGCACACCCGCCTGCTGGCCGAGCAGGCACAGACCCAGCAGCGGCAAGCCGAGCTGGAGGCGCTGAAGAAAGCCCTGCACGAGGCGCAGCAACGGGTCTTCGCCCTCACCCAACGGGACGGCGAACAGCGCCAGCAGCTGCAGCTGATCGACAAGGACCAGCAGGCCGACACCCAGGCGCTGGGCGAGCTGGACGGCGAACGCCAGCGACTGCTGGCGCGCCGGCAGGACGTGCAGCAGGCGCTGCGCGACGAACTGGCCACCCTCGGCTATGCCCTGCCCGACGACACCGCCGCCTGGCTGGCCGCACGCGAGACCGACGCCCGGCAATGGCAGCAGGCCCAGGCGCAGCAGCAGACCCTGCGCGATGAACTGCGTGAGCAGGAGCACCGCCTGGACGACGCCACGGCGCTGGCCCAGCGCTGGCTGGAGCGCTGGCAGGCGGCCGAGCAGCCGCGCTTCGACACGCCCAGCGGCGAGTGCGCCGCGCTGCTGGCCGCCGCCGAA
>NZ_JBOY01000080.1:0-13868 GCF_000647775.1 Pseudomonas sp. RL
CGCAAGGACGACACCCGCACCAGCCGCCCGCCGCGCGCCGCCAGGAGCGAACAGCCCAAGCCGCAAGCGCCGGAAGCCGACAAGCCCCGCCGCGAGCGTCCGCCACGCAAGCCCAAGGCGCCCGTCGCGTCCTGGAACCTGGAGGACTTCAAGGTCGAGCCGGTCGAAGGCAAGACCCGCTTCCATGACTTCCCGCTGGCCCCGGAACTGATGCATGCCATCCATGATCTGGGATTCACCTACTGCACGCCGATCCAGGCGCAGGTGCTGGGTCACACCCTCAAGGGCAAGGATGCTATCGGCCGCGCCCAGACCGGCACCGGCAAGACTGCCGCGTTCCTGGTGTCCACCATCACCCAGCTGCTGCAGACCCCGCCGCCGAAAGAGCGCTACATGGGCGAACCGCGCGCGCTGATCATTGCGCCGACCCGCGAGCTGGTGGTGCAGATCGCCAAGGACGCCGAGGACCTGACCAAGTACACCGGCCTGAACGTGATGAGCTTCGTCGGCGGCATGGACTTCGACAAACAGCTCAAGGGCCTGGAGAAGCGCTTCTGCGACATCCTGGTAGCCACCCCCGGCCGCCTGCTGGACTTCCACCAGCGCGGCGAGGTGCACCTGGACATGGTCGAGGTCATGGTGCTCGACGAAGCCGACCGCATGCTGGACATGGGCTTCATTCCCCAGGTACGGCAGATCATTCGCCAGACGCCGTTCAAGGGCGAGCGCCAGACCCTGCTGTTCTCCGCCACCTTCACCGACGACGTGATGAACCTGGCCAGCCAGTGGACTGTAGATCCGGCCATCGTCGAGATCGAGCCGGAAAACGTGGCCAGCGAGACCGTCGAACAGCACGTCTACGCCGTGGCCAGCAAGGACAAGTACAAGCTGCTCTACAACCTGGTCACCCAGAACGACTGGAGCCGGGTGATGGTGTTCGCCAACCGCAAGGACGAGGTGCGCCGCATCGAGGAACGCCTGACCCGCGACGGCGTGAGCGCCGCGCAAATGTCCGGCGACGTGCCGCAGCACAAGCGCATCAAGGTCCTGGAGGGCTTCCGCGAGGGCAAGATCCGCGTGCTGGTGGCCACCGACGTGGCCGGCCGTGGCATCCACATCGACGGCATCAGCCACGTGATCAACTTCACCCTGCCGGAAGTGCCGGACGACTACGTGCACCGTATCGGCCGCACCGGCCGCGCCGGTGCCAGCGGCACTTCGATCAGCTTCGCCGGCGAGGACGACGCCTTCGCCCTGCCGCCCATCGAGGCGCTGATCGGCCGCAAGATCCAGTGCGAAATGCCACCGGACGAGCTGCTCAAGCCGGTGCCGCGCAAGCACTGAGCTCCGCCGACAGGGCTGCCGACCTCCGGCCCGCCCTGTCCTGCTGCCGCGTTGATGCAGGTCAGACCGTCGGTCGGCGGGTGAGATATCATTGCGCGGCTATCGATTGCCGGAGAATTCTCGTGGAAAGCCTTCATTGGATGTTGTTGTTGATCGTCACCGGCTTCCTGCTGCTGGGTTTCGGCTTCAATTTTCGTGACCATCTGGTCGGCGTCTGCCTGATGGCCATGGGCATCGTGGTCACCCTGTCCACCGTGCTGCTCAAGCTCTACACCGTCCTCTACTGATCCCAGCGCGCGGCGGCCTGCTGGTCGCTGTCGCGGCCCTCGACCCAGCGGGCGCCTTCGGCGGTGTCCTCGCGCTTCCAGAACGGCGCGCGGGTCTTCAGGTAATCCATGATGAAGTCGCAGGCGGCGAACGCCGCCTGCCGATGCGCGCTGGCTGTGCCGACGAAGACGATCGGCTCGCCCGGGGTCAGCGCGCCGACCCGGTGCAGCACCTCGACCTGCAGCAGCGGCCAGCGCGCCTCGGCCTCGGTGACGATCTTCGCCAGCGCCTTCTCGGTCATCCCCGGGTAATGCTCCAGGTACATGCCGGCCACGTCCTGGCCGTCGTTGTAGTCCCGCACATAGCCGACGAAGCCGACTACCGCGCCGATGCCCAGCTGGGCGGCATGCAGCGCGTTGAGCTCGGCACCCGGATCGAAAGATGCAGTCTGCACGCGAACGCTCATCTCAACCTCCGGTGACCGTGGGGAAGAAGGCCACCTCGTCGCCGTCCTCCAGGGGTTCGTCGAGCCCGCACAGCTCCTGGTTGCGCGCGCACATCAGGTTGCGCTCGGCCAGCACCGCCCAGGCGCCGCCGCGCGCGAGCAGGTGGTCGCGCAGCGCGGCGAGGGTGGCGAAGCCGTCCTGCCAGTCCAGTTGCTCGCCATCGGTGCCCAGCGCCTCGCGATAACGGGCGAAATACTGCAGGCGAATCATGGGGTGTCCTCCGTCGCGCGCCGGTAATGGCCGCTCTTGCCGCCGGCCTTCTCCAGCAGGCGCACCTGTTCGATGGTCATGTCCTTGTCGACGGCCTTGCACATGTCGTAGATCGTCAGCGCGGCGATGCTGGCGGCGGTCAGCGCCTCCATCTCCACGCCGGTCTGCCCGGCCAGCTTGCAGCGCGCCTCGATGCGCACGCAGTCCTCGCCCTCGGCCGCCAGCTCCACCTTCACGCCGGTGAGCAGCAGCGGGTGGCACAGCGGGATCAGTTCGTGGGTCTTCTTGGCCGCCTGGATGCCGGCGATGCGCGCCACGGCGAACACATCACCCTTGGGGTGGCCGCCCTGCTGGATCAGCGCCAGGGTCGCGGGACGCATGCGCACCCGCGCCTCGGCCACTGCCTCGCGGAAGGTCACCGCCTTGTCGGTGACATCCACCATGCGGGCATGGCCCTGATTATCGAGATGGGTCAGGCTCATCGCATTCTCCTCGGAACGAGGGGCCATTCTACCCGCCACCCCGGTGGTGGGCTTGCGTCTGGTCAAGCTTCGCTAAGCCACCAGGCGCGCCTTGCGGCGCGTTGGTGGATCGGTAAAGCGCGATCCACCCTACGAATACATGCATGTTCGGCCAGTCCGTAGGGTGGACAACGTTTTCCTTGTCCACCATCGCGCCGGCACGGCGCGCCTCGGCGGAGCGTCGGTGGAGCGGTAAAGCGCGATCCACCCTACATGTTCGCCTCCGCGTACTCGGCCAGCACCGAGCGCGGCACGCCCTGCAGGGTGATGTGCACGCCATGGGCGAAGTCCTTGAAGCGCTCGGTCAGGTAGGTGAGCCCGGAGCTGGTGGCCGACAGGTATGGCGTGTCGATCTGCGCCAGGTTGCCCAGGCATACCACCTTGGTGCCGCTGCCGGCGCGGGTGATGATGGTCTTCATCTGGTGCGGCGTGAGGTTCTGGCACTCGTCGATCAGCAACAGGCTCTGCTGGAAGCTGCGCCCACGGATGTAGTTGAGCGACTTGAACTGCAGCGGCACGCGCTGCAGCAGGTAGTCGACACTGCCCGGCGTGCTTTCGTCCTCCATGTGCAGGGCCTCCAGGTTGTCGGTGATGGCGCCCAGCCAGGGCTCCATCTTCTCCGCCTCGGTGCCGGGCAGAAAGCCGATGTCCTCGTCCAGCCCCTGCACGCTGCGCGTGACGATGATGCGCCGGTAGCGCTTGCTGACCATGGTCTGTTCGATGGCCGCGGCCAGCGCCAGGATGGTCTTGCCGGAACCGGCGGCCCCGGACAGGTTGACCAGGTGAATGTCCGGATCGAGCAGCGCATAGAGCGCCAGCGCCTGGTAGATGTCGCGCGGCCGCAGGCCCCAGGCTTCCAGGCCGAGCAGCTTGTCCTGGTACAGATCGAGGATCAGCAGCTCGTCGCCGTCGATGTGCTTGATCCAGCCGACGAAGCCCTGCTCGTCGAGGATGAATTCGTTGAGGTTCACCGCCGGCAGGTTGCCGGTCAGCCGCACCCGGTGCCAGGTGCGGCCCAGCTCCTGGCGGGTTTCCACCTTGCCGACCCGCTCCCAGAATGAGCCGGAAAGGGTGTGATAGCCGCGCGACAGCAGGCTGACATCGTCCACCAGCTGGTCGGTCTGGTAGTCCTCGGCGGCGATGCCGCAGGCGCGCGCCTTGAGGCGCATGTTGATGTCCTTGCTGACCAGTACCACGTCCCGCTCCGGCTTGCGCCGACCCAGGTCGAGGAGCTGGTTGATGATGCGGTTGTCATTGATGGTTTCCGGCAGCGGGCTTTCCTGTGCGCCGGGGCGATTCATCAGGATCGACAGGCTGCCCCGTGGCCCGCTCTTGCCACGCTGGATCGGCACTCCGTTCTCTACCTGCTCGGGCGTGGCCTCGCCCAGCGTCCGGTCGATCAGGCGAATCGCCTGTCGGCATTCGGCCGCCGTGCTGTGCTTGCCCGTTTTCAGGCGATCCAGCTCCTCCAGCACCGTCATGGGGATGGCGACCTGATGCTCCTGGAAATTCAGCAGCGCATTGGGGTCGTGGATCAGCACGTTGGTGTCGAGGACATAGAGGATCGGTTTCGCGTGGTCATCCATTGGCAATCACCTTTGCTGACGGGGACAGGCGGCAGTCGCCGTCCTGCTTGCCCAGGGAAAGGATAGTCCCGCGTCCTGCTCGTTCCCGCCGGACCTGCCCGCTGGTCAAGCAAGAGACGGGCCGCTGTCGATAGTCACCGGCGCGGATGACAGTTCCGTGTCCGGCCTGCCCGCCAATGGTGCCGATAGGTGGAGTCGTGACCCGATGCTCCCTACAATCGCCCGCAACGTTTCCGGAGACCTGCCCATGCTGCTGGTGATATCCCCCGCCAAGACCCTCGATTACGACACGCCGCCGGCAACCGAGCGCTACACGCTGCCCGAGCACCTGGACCACAGTCAGGTGCTGATCAAGCAGCTGCGCGAGTACTCTCCGCAGCAGATCGCCGAGCTGATGCACCTGTCCGACAAGCTGGCCGCGCTCAACGTCGCGCGCTTCGGCAGCTGGCAGCCGGACTTCACCCCGGCGAACGCCAAGCAGGCGCTGCTAGCCTTCAAGGGCGATGTGTACACCGGCCTGAACGCCGAGGACTTCAGCGAAGAGGATTTCGCCTTCGCCCAGGACCACCTGCGCATGCTCTCCGGCCTGTACGGCGTGCTGCGACCGCTGGACCTGATGCAGCCCTATCGGCTGGAGATGGGTACCCGGCTGGCCAACGCCCGCGGCAAGGACCTATATGCCTTCTGGGGCGAGCGCATCAGCGGCTGGCTGAACGAAGCGCTGGCCGCCCAGGGCGACAAGGTGCTGCTCAACCTGGCCTCCAACGAATACTTCGGCGCCGTGCAGCGCAAGGCGCTCAAGGCACGGGTGATCGACACCGAGTTCAAGGACCTGAAGAACGGCCAGTACAAGATCATCAGCTTCTACGCCAAGAAGGCGCGCGGCCTGATGGCGCGCTATGTGATCAGGGAGCGCATCGTTGATCCCGAGCGCCTCAAGGCTTTCGATTACCAGGGTTATCGCTTCAGCGCGGAGCAATCCGGCGCCGACAAGCTGGTGTTCCTGCGCGACCATCCCGAAGACTGATGCGGAGCCTTCCATGAAGCCCTGGATTCTCGGCCTGACCGGCGGCATCGGCAGCGGCAAGAGCGCCGCCGCCGCCCATTTCATCCAGCTGGGCATCGACCTGGTGAACGCCGACCAGGCCGCGCGCTGGGTGGTGGAGCCCGGCCGCCCGGCGCTGGCGCAGATCGCCGAACATTTCGGAGCGGACATCCTGCAGGCCGACGGCAGCCTGGACCGCGCCGCGCTGCGCGCGCGCATCTTCCAGGACGCCGGGGAGCGCCGCTGGCTGGAACGCCTGCTGCATCCGCTGATTCGCCAGGAAATCATCGAGGTGCTGGCCCGCGCCACCTCGCCCTATGCGATCCTCGAATCACCGCTGCTGATCGAGTCCGGCCAATCCCAACTCTGCCAGCGCGTGCTGGTGATCGACGTGCCCGAGGCCGTGCAGATCAGCCGCACCGTCTCGCGCGACGGCAACGACGAGGCGCAGGTACGCGCCATCATGGCTGCCCAGGCCAGCCGCGAGGAACGCCTGGCCAAGGCCGACGACGTGATCGTCAATGACCGCGACCTGGCCTGGCTGCAACAGGAAGTCGAACGCCTGCACCGCTTTTACCTGACCCTGCGTGGAGGCCAGCCCCAATGCACAAACCTTTGATCGTCAAATGCCCGACCTGCGGCGCCCCGGTGGAATGGACCCCGGCGACGCCGACTCGGCCGTTCTGCTCGGAGCGCTGCAAACTGATCGACCTCGGCGCCTGGGCGGCGGAAGAACACGCCATCCCCGGCGACCCGCTGAACGACGAACTGTTCTCCGAGGACCTGGACAAGCATTCGTAGGGTGGACAACGTCTTTCTTGTCCACCAGGGCAACCGCGCCGTGGCCGACGCGGCCGAAAAGGCGCCAACCGCCCTACGCTGCTGCGCCATGAACCTATAGGGCTGCTACCTGTCCTCGTCCTTCCATGGCGCCGACAAATAGCGGCTGCGGTTGAAGGTTTCCAGCCAGTCCGGGCAGAACACCACCAGCCCGGCGATCACCATGCCGTTGATGAAGGCCTCGGGAAACGCCAGCAGCCACAGGTAGCCGGCGAAATCCTCCAGCCAGGGCGGCATCTCGTAGCGACCGTCGAGCAGCAGCAGCCCCAGGCCGGCGAATACGCAGGCAATCGCCGTGAGCGCCGCCGGAAAAAAGCCCGAGCAGAAGATGTAGACGAACAGGTTGTTCGGCTGAAAGCGCTCCACCAGGTTGGCGCAGGCCTCGGTGATGGCGACGGGGATGAGCACCAGCAGGATGCCGTTGATGCCCAGCGAGGCCAAATCCGGTCGGCCCACCGCGATCAGCCCCAGCTGCGCCAGAAGCCCGGCGAGGATCGCCAGCGGCCAGTCCAGCAGCAGGGTGACGGCGGTCATGCCGATGAAGTGCATCGACAGCCCGGAGGCGAAATCGCGGCGCACCAGCCAGAGCAGGAACAGCACCACCACCGTGCCAAACAGCAAGTGCTGGCGGCGCAGGTCGCTGAACAGTTCGATCCAGGGCGCGCGAGCGGCGGCCCAGAGCAACACGGGCAGGTAGAGCGCCCAGCCCAGCAGCAGAGTGCCCGAGGCCAGCAGCTCGGCGGCGATCATGCGCCGACCGCCCGCGTGGAAAACACTTCGATGTCCTGCCGCTCGCCCCAACCGCCACGCCCGCGCCAGAAGGCCAGCGCGTCGGGCGCGTCGCGCAGCACGAAGACATGGGACTTGTGGATGCCGAGCACGGCCAGGCGGCGCAGCGCCTCGTCCAGCAGCCGGGTGGCCAGGCCGCGCCCGCGCCAGGCTTCGTCGACCAGCAGGTGCTGAAGGTAGCCGCGCCGGCCGTCGTGCCCGGCCATCAGGCAGGCGATCGGCTGGCCATCGGCCTCGATCAGCAGACTCAACCCGGGATTGCGCGCCAGGTAGGCGCAGAACGGCGCGTAGGCATCCTCGTCGCGCACCTGAATGCCGGGTGTGCGCAGCCAGAGCGCCAGCAGCGCGGCATGGTCCGTGGTAACGATTTCGCGCATGTGGCCGAAGGTCGGCATGGCCACGCCCCCTGAATGTCGATTGGGAAGCGGAGTTTATCAGGCCATCGGGGATTTGCCGGCGGTGGCGAGGCGCTGAACTCGACTCCGCTGACAGCAGCGCAGGGCGGTCGGCGCCTTACCGGGCACCGTAGGCCACCGCGGGGAAGCTGTGGCGGCCAACGCAAGCGTTGACCACCCTACGAAACGGCGGGGCCAGCCCCACCGAGATCGTTTTGGCTTACAGGATGTCCAGCAGCTCAACGTCGAACACCAACACGCTGTGCGGCGGGATGCTGCCGACGGCCTGGCCGCCGTAGGCCAGTTCGCTGGGCACGTGCAGGCGCCACTTGCTGCCGGTGTTCATCAGTTGCAGGGCTTCGATCCAGCCGGCAATCACGCCGCCGACCGGGAATTCGGCCGGCTGGCCACGCTCGTAGGAGCTGTCGAACACGGTGCCGTCAATCAGGGTGCCGTGGTAGTGGGTACGCACCTGGTCGTTGCGGGACGGCTTGGCGCCTTCGCCGGCAACCAGCACTTCGTATTGCAGGCCGGATTCCAGCACGGTCACGCCTTCACGCTTGGCATTCTCGGCCAGATAGCTCTTGCCAGCTTCGGCGGCGGCGGCGGCCTTGGCATCGGCGGCGGCCTGCATGCGCTCGCGGATCACCTGGAAGCTGGCGTTCAGGTCCTCGGGGCTGACCTGGCTGGCGTTGCCGGCAAAGGCATCGCGCAGGCCGGCGACGATGGCGTCCAGGCTAGCGCCGGGGGGCGGGTTGTCGTGCAGTTGTTCACCGATCTGGCGGCCGATGCCGTAGCTGACACGGGCTTCGTCGGTGGAAAGGTCGAGTTGGGACATGGTCGGGCTCCCGCCAGGCAAAAAAAGGGCGGCCAGACTACCACAGCAGGAAGCGAGTGACGGAAAGCCGGTCACCGCTGAAGCGCCTCCTACAGGATGCGTGCCTCAACCGGCCGGGTGGTTGCGCAGCGGCGTTTCGCGCAGACCGCACATTTCCTCGCTGGCATCGGCCTGCTCGAGCTCCAGCGTCATGGGCACGCCCTTGAGCAGGTCGCGGGCCTGCTCAAGGGACAGCACCTTGAGCAGTTGCCCTTCCGCGTCCAGCAAGGGCAGCAGACGGGAACCGACCCGGGCCTCGATCAGGTAGGCACCGCCTTCGAGACAGACAAGGTTGGCGCCTTCGATCTGTCCGGCACGGGCGCGGGCAGTCAGTTCATGCAGGTTCATCGGGCATACCTCGCTGCGGGCTCAACCCTCAGTCTTGCCCAGCCTCCCCTGCCGGCAAGGCGTTCCGCGCGCTTTCGGACGGATGCCCTCCGCGCTCACAGCTCCTGCGCGCCGCCCTTGCCTTTCTCCATCATGCCCATGGCGAAGGCAGAGACCACGAACGTCATGTGCATGATCACGTACCACATGAGCTTGTCGTTCTCGATCTGCTGCGCGTTCATGAACATGCGCAGCAGATGGATCGAGGAAATCGCCACGATGCTGGCGGCCACCTTCATCTTCAGGGAGCCGGAATCCATCTTGCCCAGCCAGTCCAGTTTCTCGGTGCCGGCCTTGATGTTCAGCTGGGAAACGAAATTCTCGAAGCCGGAGATCATCACCATCACCAGCAGGCCACCGACCAGTGCCATATCGATCAGCGACAGCAGCACCAGGATCAGGTCGGCCTCGGTGCGTTCGAACACATGGGGCAGCAGGTGGTACAGCTCCTGGAAGAATTTCAGCGACAGCGCCAGCAGTGCCAGGGACAGGCCCAGGTAGATGGGCGCCAGCAGCCAGCGCGAGGCATACAGGAGATTTTCCAGAAAGGATTCCAGGGATTTCACGATGGGGATCTCGCATACGCAACCAGGAGGGCGCGCAGTATACCGGTCAGCTGGAACGCGGAAAATGCGCGGGTTATCCACGCAAGCTGTTGATAAGTCGGTGGAAAGACCTGTTCACAGGACCCGCCGGGACCCGCCGCGCGGCATCTGCGGACAGATTGCGCAGAAAAGCTCCAACGCAGGGTCAGGGCCAGGCACGGCGTTGCGGCTGGCCGTTCAGCTGACGCAGACGAGCCTGCATGTGCAGCCGCCAAATGGGTTGGTCGGCCACTTCCCGATAACCCTGCTCGCGCAGGTTGTCGACGATTGCCGCCAGCACCCGGGCGGCCTCGCCGGCGCCCAGGAACGGACCCTGCACTTTGATCTCCGTGGGCTGCGCCCCGCTCAGCCCGGCCGCGCACAGCAGCGTCCAGCGTCCGTTGCCACCGGCCAGCGCATGGATGCGGGCCTCGATGCGCATGCTCATGCCCAGGTATTCCCGGACCAGGCAGATGTGATGCGACATGACTCTTCTCCCAGGGGGGGCTGTTCCCAGCCCGGAGCAGTCCGGGCACAGCTGGGAGTTATCCTCAAAATATGTGGATAAGTCTGTGGGCGAGCGCTGAAAACCCTCTGTCAGCCGCCGTCACGCCTGACTGGCACACACATCGCTCAGCGACTGACCAGTTTCAGCTGGAGGCCGGCACCTTGGCGGCCTCATGGACCGCCTTGCGTTCCTCTTCGTCCAGCTCCACTTCGGCGATCTCGCGCAGCCGTTCCACTACACGGGCGTTTACGCTGCCAGCGGGAAACTCGCCCTGCGCATCGGGCGCGCCGGCCGGCTCGCCGACCAGCAGGCTCAGCGCCTCGTCCACATGGCGCACCGCATAGATGTTGAAGCGGCCTTCGCGCACCGCCTGCAGCACTCGCTCATCCAGCATCAGGTTGCTGATGTTGGCATAGGGAATGATAGCTCCCTGTTCGCCGCTCAGCCCGCGCGCTTCGCAGAGGCGGAAGAAGCCTTCGATCTTCTCGTTGACGCCGCCCACCGCCTGCACCTCGCCAAACTGGTTGATCGAACCGGTGATGGCGAAGCCCTGCTTGAGCGGCGTGCGCGACAGCGCGGAGATCAGTGCGCAGACCTCGCCCAGCGAGGCACTGTCGCCGTCCACGTAGCCATAGCTCTGCTCAAGGGCGATGCTGGCGGAGATCTCCAGCGGGAATTCCTGGGCGTAGCGGCTGCCGAGGTAGCCGGTGAGGATCATCACCCCCTTAGAGTGGATAGGCTGGCCAAGGTTGACTTCACGCTCGATGTCGACGATGCCCGAGCCGCCCGGATAGACGGTGGCGGAAATACGCGCCGGCAGGCCGAACGCCGAATCGCCGACCTCCAGCACGGTCAGACCGTTGCAGCGGCCGATGGCCGCGCCCTCGGTATCGATCAGGATGATGCCGGCCAGCATGTCGTCCAGCAGGCGCGCCGACACACGCCCGGTGCGGCGCTCCTTGGCCTGCAGCGCGCGCTCCAGGTGCGCCGCATCGGTCAGCGCATCGCCGGCCAGCTGGCGCAGGAAATCGGCCTCGCTGAGCAGTTGGAACAGATCGCCGATACGGGCGCTCAGGCGGCCCTGGTGCTCCGCCAGGCGCGCGCTGTAGGTGGCCAGGCGGGCCACGGCGGCGGCGGTGAGCGGCGCCAGGCCTTCTTCCGAGGTGCGCGTCTTGATCAACTGGGCGAACTGTTCGAGGCTGTCCTCGGCCAGCGGGATTTCTTCGTCGAAGTCCACCAGCACGCGGAACAGCTCCTGGAAGTCCGGGTCCAGGTCCTGCAGTGCGTAATACACCTGGCGCGAACCGATGATCACCACTTTGACCTGCAGCGGGATCACCTCCGGGGTCAGGGTCACGGTGGCCAGCCGGCCCAGTTCTGCCAGGGGCGACTCCATCTTCAGCTTGCGCGACTGCAGGGCGCGCTTGAGGCCGTCCCAGACGAAGGGCTCGCCGAGCAGCTTCTCGGCCTCGACGATCAGGTAGCCGCCGTTGGCCCGATGCAGCGCGCCGGGGCGCAACTGCCGGTAGCTGGTATAGAGGGCACCCTGGTCCGTGCTGTACTCGATGCGCCCGAACAGGTTGTCGTAGGTCGGGTGCGGCTCGAACACCACCGGCGCGCCGCCGTCCAGCGGCTGGGCGACCACCAGCCCGGGGGCATACAGCTCCTGCAGGTCGTTGCGCTTCTGCACGTCGGTGCGGCTCTCGTCCACCAGGGTTTCCAGCACGGTGCGCAGCAGGTTGACCTGCATGGCCTGCAGGTAGGCGCCGACCCCGGCGTTTTCCGCGTACTTCTCCGACAGCGGCGCCAGCAGCGGCTGCAAGGCCAGGGTGATGGTTTCCTCGTTGAGCTGGCGCAGTCGGTTACTGCTTTCGCGCTTCCATTGCGGCAGGCTGGAAAGCTCCTCGTTGAGCCGCTCTTCCAGGTGACTGATGTCGCTGTGGAAGCGCTCGCGCTCGGCCTCCGGCAGTTGGGCGAACTCCGCCTCGTCCAGCGCCTTGCCATCCTTCATCGGCGTGAAGGCGACGTTGGCGCTATCCCGGTACAGAGCGATGCCCCGCTCCAGCGCCAACTTCTCGATGATGTCCAGGGCCTGGTCATAGCGCTGGTTGAAGGCACGGTCGATGGCGCTCTTCTTCTGCTGATAGCTGGGCTGTTCGAACACCGCCGGGAAAGTGGCCAGCAGGTTATCGATCAGCGCTTCCAGGTCGGCGATGAACGCCGCCGCCGTGCCGGCGGGCAGCTCGAGCACGCGCGGCTCGCGCGGCTCATCGAAATTGTTCACATAGACCCAGTCCGCCGGCGCCTGCAGGCGTTTGGCCTCGGCCTTCAGATAGCGCTGCACGAAGGAGAAACGCCCGGTGCCCGGCTCCCCCATGACGAACAGGTTGTAGCCCGGCCGCGGCATGGCCACGCCGAACTGCAGCGCCTCCACCGCCCGCTCCTGCCCCAGCACGCCGCGAAACGGCTCCAGTTCATCGGTACTGGCGAAGCGGAATTGCTTGGGATCACAGGGTCGGGTCAGGGCTTCGGGGGACAGGCGCAGCAGGGCGGCGAAATCAGACATCGGGAATCCTTGCAGGAGCGGCAGCGGCCGCGACGGTTGCGGCATTCTGGCGCCCTGCCCGAGTCACGGCAAGGCGCGACGCGGAGCGCTGCCTCCCGGCGCGCGCCCGTGCGCGCTATCCTGTGCGCCATGCGCTATATCGACACCCACAACCACCTGGATTTTCCCGAGTTTGACGCCGACCGCGCCGCCGTGCTGGCGCGCAGCCGGGCAATCGGCGTCCAGCGCCAGGTGCTGATCGGCGTCAGCGAGGATCACTGGGACAGGTTGTGGTCGCTGGCCTGCGCCGAGGACGGACTGTACGCCAGCTTCGGCCTGCACCCCTGCTTCCTCGACCGGCATCGCCCCGAGCATCTGACGCAACTGCGCGAGCGCCTGGCGCGGCATGTCGGCCACGAGAAACTCTGCGCGGTGGGCGAGATCGGCCTGGACTACTACCTTGAACAGCCGGACAAGCCGGCCCAGCAGGCACTGTTCGAAGCCCAGCTGCAACTGGCACGCGAATTCGAGTTGCCGGCTTTGCTGCATGTGCGCCGCGCCCACGCCGACGTGATCGCCATGCTCAAGCGCCTGCGGGTGCCGCGCGGCGGCATCGTGCATGCCTTCAGTGGCAGTTACGAGGAAGCACGGGAATACCGCCGCCTGGGCTTCTACCTGGGCCAGGGCGGCGCCGGCACCTGGCCGCAGGCCAAGCGTATGCACCGAATGCTGGCGCAACTTTCGCTGGAGGATGTAGTGCTGGAAACTGATGCCCCGGACATGGCCCCGGCCAGTCATCCGGGGCAGCGCAACAGCCCGGAATTCCTGCCGGCCCTCTGCACGGAGCTGGCGAAGCTCATGGGCGTAGAGCCCGAGGCACTGGCCGAGGCCGGCTATCGCAACAGCTGCCGGCTGTTTGGCTGGTCCGCGTAGGGCGGCGTTGCCCACCCTACGCGGCGACCCCGCGCATACGGTTCGCCCGTTCAGACCTTGAACGTACCGATCAGCTGCCGCAGCCGGGCCACCGAACCCGACAGTTCGCGGCTGGCCTGTTCGGCCTGCGACGCGCCTTCGGAGGTGCGCTCGCCGGCCTGGCTGATCTGCACGATGTTCTGGTCGATGTCGTGCGCCACGGCAGTCTGTTGCTCGACGGCGGCGGCAATCTGCTGGTTCTGGTCGACGATGGCGCTGACCGCGGCAAGGATGTTCTCCAGGGCCTGCTGCACTGCATCGGAGTGGCCTGCGGTGGCATCCGCCTGACTATGGCTGGCGTGCATGCCGTCGACGGCCGCGTTCACGCCTTCGCGCAGGCGGACGATCATCTGTTCGATTTCCGCCGTGGACTGCTGGGTGCGTTGCGCCAGGCTGCGCACCTCGTCGGCGACCACCGCGAAGCCACGCCCCTGCTCACCGGCGCGGGCCGCCTCGATGGCGGCGTTGAGCGCCAGCAGGTTGGTCTGTTCG
>NZ_JBOY01000081.1:0-15862 GCF_000647775.1 Pseudomonas sp. RL
AGCACCACCTTGACATGGTGGGGGTCGTTGGTTCGAGTCCAATTGTGCCTACCAGACAGATGAAAAAAGGGTCGCGAAAGCGGCCCTTTTTTTGTTTGGGCGTGAGCGCTTTCACCCCTCTCCCCTGGCCCTCCCCCGCGAGGGGAGAGGGGCCAGGGGAGAGGGAGAGCCTCCCTCAGCCCTCGGTCGTACGGCGCTTCAACGGCGCCATGCCGTCCGCACTGACCAACCCCGACGGCGCCGCCGGCTTGCGCTTGGCGGCCGGTTTGGCCGGTTTCTTCGCCGCCGTCTTCTTGGCGCCCTTGCCATCCTTGTCGGTCTTTTTCTTCTTGGTGCCGGCGGCCTTGCCGGACGCCTTGACGTTCTTCGGGCCCTGGTAGCTGCCCTTCAGTTCCTTGATCACGCGGCGCTCGAAGCTCTGCTTAAGGTAGCGCTCGACGCTGGACATCAGGTTCCAGTCGAAGTGGCAGATCAGCGAGATGGCCAGCCCCTCGGCACCGGCGCGGCCGGTACGGCCGATGCGGTGCACGTACTCGTCACCGGAGCGCGGCATGTCGAAGTTGATCACCAGGTCCAGGCCTTCCACGTCCAGGCCGCGGGCCGCCACGTCGGTGGCCACCAGCACCTTGTTGCCGCCCTGCTTGAGGCGCTCGATGGCCTGCTTGCGTTCGGCGTGTTCCTTGTCGCCGTGCAGGATGAAGGCCTTCACCCCTTCAGCCACCAGGCGACCATAGATGCGGTCGGCCTGGGCGCGGGTGTTGGTGAAGATGATCGCCTTCTGGTAGGTCTCGTTGGCCAGCAGCCAGTGCAGCAGGCGCTCCTTGTGGGCCACGTCGTCGGCGCAGATGATCTGCTGGCGGGTGTTCTCGTTCAGCTCGCTGACCCGGTTGAGCATCAGGTGCAGAGGCTCCCTGAGCACCTTGCCGATCACCTCGCGCATGACCGCGCCGCCGGTGGTGGCGGAGAACAGCAGGGTCTGCTGGCGATTGGCGCACTCGCCGGTCAGTCGCTCCATGGCTTCGGCGAAACCCATGTCGAGCATGCGGTCGGCCTCGTCCAGCACCAGCACCTCCACCTCGTCCAGGCGCAGGTTGCCGGCATCCAGGTGCTCGATCAGCCGGCCCGGCGTGCCAATCAGGATGTCCGGCGTCTTGCGCAGCGCCGCCGCCTGTTCCTTGAAGCCCTCGCCGCCGGTGATCAGCATCGACTTGATGAAGGTGTAGCGGGAGAACTTCTCCATCTCCTTCAGCGTCTGCTGGGCCAGCTCGCGGGTCGGCAGCAGGATCAGCGCCCGCACGCGCACGCGCGGCTCGGCGTCGCCGATCAGACGGTTGAGCAGCGGCAGCGCGAAGGCGGCGGTCTTGCCGCTGCCGGTCTGGGCGATGACGCGCAGGTCCTTGCCAGCCAGCGCCGGCGGGATGGCCTCGCGCTGCACGGGGGTCGGCTCGGTGAAGTTAAGCTCGGCGACAGCCTTGAGCAGGCGTTCGTGCAGGGCGAAATCGGCAAACACGGGTATTCCTCTTTACAGCGAATGGGGTGACGGCGCCGGCGGGCGGCTCAGTCCTTGCGCTCGGGCGACAGCAGCTCGATCTTGTAGCCGTCCGGGTCTTCCACGAAGGCCAGAATGCTGGAGCCGTGCTTCATCGGACCCGGCTCGCGGGTGATCTTGCCGCCACGGGCGCGGATGTCCTCGCAGGCCTTGTAGACGTCTTCGACTTCCAGGGCGATGTGGCCGTAGCCGGTGCCCAGCTCGTACTTGTCCACGCCCCAGTTGTAGGTCAGCTCGATGACGCTGTTCTCGGCCTCGTTGCCGTAGCCGACGAACGCCAGGGTGAACTGGCCTTCCGGGTAGTCCTTGCGGCGCAGCAGGGTCATGCCCAGCACTTCGGTGTAGAAGGCGATGGACTTGTCCATATCGCCGACGCGCAGCATGGTGTGCAGCAGTCTCATGGGATGTTCTCCTGACAGGTGAATCGGCCCCCGTGAAAACGCAAGGGCTCTGGAATGCCGGCTAGTTTAACAGCCGCCCGGTGCGCGGTCCCGAAACGAAACCGCCCCCGCGCAGGCTGCGACGGGGGCGGCGGTCAGGTCACGCGTCGCGTTACAGCGGCGAGCGGCCCTTGTTGGCGGCAATACGCATGCGCAGGGCGTTCAGCTTGATGAAGCCACCGGCATCGGCCTGGTCGTAGGCGCCGGCATCGTCCTCGAAGGTGGAGATGCGGGTGTCGAACAGACTGTCGTCGGACTTGCGGCCGGTGACGATGACGTTGCCCTTGTACAGCTTCAGGCGCACCACGCCGTTCACGTGTTCCTGGGAGGCGTCGATCATGGTCTGCAGCATCTGGCGCTCGGGGCTCCACCAGTAGCCGTTGTAGATCAGGCTGGCGTACTTGGGCATCAGCTCATCCTTCAGGTGAGCGACTTCGCGGTCCAGGGTGATCGACTCGATGGCGCGGTGAGCCTTGAGCATGATGGTGCCGCCGGGGGTCTCGTAGCAGCCGCGGGACTTCATGCCCACGTAGCGGTTTTCCACGATGTCCAGACGACCGATGCCGTTGGCGCCGCCGATGGCGTTCAGCTTGGTCAGCACCTGGGCCGGGGTCATCTCGACGCCGTCGATGGCCACGATGTCGCCCTTGCGGTAGGTCAGCTCGATGTAGGTGGGCACATCGGGAGCCTTCTCCGGGGAGACGGACCAGCGCCACATGTCTTCCTCGTGCTCGGTCCAGGTGTCTTCCAGCACACCGCCCTCATAGGAGATGTGCAGCAGGTTGGCGTCCATGGAGTACGGGGACTTCTTGCCGGCCTTGGCGAAATCGACCGGGATGTTGGCCTTCTGGGCGTAGGCCATCAGGGTTTCGCGGGAGGTCAGGTCCCACTCGCGCCAGGGGGCGATCACCTTCACGCCCGGCTTGAGCGCATAGGCGCCCAGCTCGAAGCGCACCTGGTCGTTGCCCTTGCCGGTGGCGCCGTGGGAGATGGCGTCGGCGCCGGTTTCGTTGGCGATCTCGATCAGGCGCTTGGCGATCAGCGGACGGGCGATGGAGGTGCCCAGCAGGTATTCGCCTTCGTAGATGGTGTTGGCGCGGAACATCGGGAACACGAAGTCGCGGACGAATTCTTCGCGCAGGTCGTCGATGTAGATTTCCTTGACGCCCATGGCCTTGGCCTTGGCGCGGGCAGGCTCGACTTCTTCGCCCTGGCCCAGGTCAGCGGTGAAGGTCACCACTTCGCAGTTGTAGGTATCTTGCAGCCACTTGAGAATCACCGAGGTGTCCAGGCCACCGGAATAGGCCAGAACCACCTTCTTAACGTCCGACATGCCATCAGCTCCACGGGTAGTACGGGAAAGCCCGCAATTCTACTGATGACGGGCCGCAAATGACAGGCCCGCAGCGCCCTCGGTGGCCCGCAATGCCTCGCTTCAGGCCGGCTGGGCGGAGTTGCCGCGGGCCAGGCGCTCCTGCTCCGCGTCGGATTCGGTCAGCCGCTCCAGGTAGAGGGTGACACGGCGGTTCTTGCCGCGATTGGCCTCGCTGTTGTTGGGCACCAGCGGGTAGCGCTCACCGTGGAAGCGGATGCTGATCTGTCCCTCGGGAATGCCCTTTTCCTTCAGGTAGGCGGCCACCGCCATCGCCCTGCGGCGCGACAGGTCGCGGTTGGTCAGGCGGTTGCCGGTGTTGTCGGAATGGCCTTCCAGGCGAATGCTGTTGATGGTCGGATCGGCCTTGAGCAACAGCAGCACGCGATCCAGCTCCCGGCGAGCAGCGTCGCCCAGGTCGATACCGCTGTTGGCGAAACTCAGCTGCAGGTATTTGACCTGGTCGAAGTTGACCGGCAGCAGTTGCGTGGTGCACTGCTGGAACTCGCGGAACGCCTGGCCGAAGCGCGCCGGCAGGAGGCGTACTTCCATGTATTCGTTGGTCTGCCGGGTGCGATGGCGCACCAGCGGCGAACGCCCCTCCATCAGCCCGGTGAGCAGGCGCGCCGCCTGCTGGTTGTCGCTCTTGAGCAGCACCTGGTCGCCGTCGACCTTGACCTTGCCAATGCTGACGTCGCTGTGCTCCGGGCGCCAGGGCGCGGCGGCCACCAGCAGCGTGGCGGCGCCATTGCCCAGCCAGCGCTCGCGACTGATCAGCTGGAAGGTCGGCTGCTCGCCGGCGCGGCGCACGAACTGGCCCACGCCACCAAAGGTCTTGATCGGCTGGATCAGCCGGCATTCGAACTGATCACCCTCGGCGCGCCACTCCGCATGCTCCAGGCGCGGCTGGAAGGTCAGGGCGACCGACGGCAGACTGACGAACAGGCTGAGCAGAGCGGCATACTGCAGGCGCACGATGGGAGGGCTCCAGGGATTTACGGCGTTCCCCCGGCATATCGGAGCCGCGGGCGAAAACTTGAGGGGCTTCCTGTGCGACGTTTCACAGAACGCCACCGATCGAAACCTGCGCAACGCCGCGGTTCATCGTCTCGGCGGGCAGCCGGCGAGCGCATTTTCCGGTAGCATTCGCGCACGTTTCATCGCCCGGATCCTCTTCATGACCGACCGCCTTACCCTGCTGCGTCCCGACGACTGGCATATCCACCTGCGCGACGGCGCCGCCCTGGCGCAGACCGTGGCCGATGCCGCCCGTACCTTCGGCCGCGCCATCGTCATGCCCAACCTGGTGCCGCCGGTACGCAACGCGCAGGAAGCCGACGCCTACCGCCAGCGCATCCTGGCCGCACGCCCGGCGGGCAGCCGCTTCGAACCGCTGATGGTGCTGTACCTCACCGACAACACCACCGCCGAAGACGTCCGTCAGGCCAAGGCCAGCGGCTTCGTCCATGCCGCCAAGCTCTACCCGGCCGGCGCCACCACCAACTCCGCGTCGGGCGTGACCAGCATCGACAATATCTTCCCCGTACTGGAAGCCATGGCCGATGTCGGCCTGCCGCTGCTGGTGCACGGTGAAGTGACCCACAGCGACATCGACGTGTTCGATCGCGAGAAGGCCTTCATCGACACCCACATGATCCGTGTCGTGGAGCGATTCCCGACCTTGAAGGTGGTCTTCGAGCACATCACCACCGGCGACGCCGCGCAGTTCGTGCGCGAAGCCTCGGCCAACGTGGGCGCCACCATCACCGCCCATCACCTGCTGTACAACCGCAACCACATGCTGGTAGGCGGCATCCGCCCGCACTTCTATTGCCTGCCGATCCTCAAGCGCAACACCCATCAGGAAGCCCTGCTGGATGCCGCTACCAGCGGCAACCCGAAGTTCTTCCTGGGCACCGATTCGGCACCGCACGCCCGCCACACCAAGGAAGCCACCTGCGGTTGCGCCGGCTGCTACACCGCCTACGCCGCCATCGAGCTGTACGCCGAGGCGTTCGAGTCGCGCAACGCGCTGGACAGGCTGGAAGGCTTCGCCAGCCAGTTCGGTCCGGACTTCTACGGTCTGCCACGCAACACCGACCGCATCACCCTGGTGCGCGAAGACTGGCAGGCACCGGCCGAACTGCCGTTCGGCGACCACCGCCTGATGCCGCTGCGCGCGGGCGAAACCCTGCGCTGGCGGGTACTGGAGGAACGCGCGTGAGCGAAGAGCTGTACGAAGACGACGAACTGGAAATCCGCTCCAGCGGCCCGAAGCATCCCATGGCCCGCCGCTTCCGCGGCTACCTGCCGGTGGTGGTCGACGTGGAGACCGGCGGCTTCAACTGCCAGACCGATGCGCTGCTGGAGATCGCCGCGACCATCATCGGCATGGACGAGCAGGGGCTGCTCTATCCGGAGCACACCTACTTCCACCGCATCGAGCCGTTCGAAGGCGCCAACATCGAGCAGGCGGCGCTGGAGTTCACCGGCATCAAGCTGGACCATCCGCTGCGCATGGCGGTCCAGGAAGAGCCGGCGCTAGCCGACATCTTCCGTGGCGTACGCAAGTCGCTGAAATCCTACGGCTGCAAGCGCGCGGTGCTGGTCGGCCACAACAGCAGCTTCGACCTCGGCTTCCTTAATGCCGCGGTGCTGCGCACGGGCCTCAAGCGCAACCCGTTCCACCCGTTCTCCAGCTTCGACACCGCTACCCTGGCCGGCCTGGCCTACGGACAGACGGTGCTGGCCAAGGCCTGCCAGGCTGCCGGCATTCCGTTCGACGCCCGCGAAGCCCATTCGGCCCGCTACGACACGGAAAAGACCGCCGACCTGTTCTGCGGCATCGTCAATCGCTGGAAGGAAATGGGCGGTTGGGACACCTTCGGGGAAGACTGATCCTCATCGAGCTGGCCGGCGCGTTCGTAGGGTGGACAACGTTTTCCTTGTCCACCACCGCGCCGCTACGGCGCGCCTGCGGCGCGTCGGTGGATCTATGAAGCGTGATCCCCCCCACGGAGTGACCGCTCCGCTCAGCAGCAAATTTTGACAATCGTTCTCATTAACATTAGTATCCGCCGCATCCCGATTTCAGTGCGACGAGCCCCCGCCATGTACGTCTGTCTTTGCCGAGGTGTCACCGACAACCACATCCGCGACGCGATCTACGAAGGCTGCTGCAGCTACCGGGAGGTGCGCGAGAACCTGGGCGTGGGTACCCAGTGCGGCAAATGCGCCTGTGTGGCCAAGCAGGTGGTGCGCGAGACCTTGAGCGAAGTGCAGGCCGGCCAGGCCGCAATGCTGGGCGGCGTGGCCCTGTTCTCTCCGGCCTGAATCGATCCGTCGGATTCCCGAGCCGGGCAGTCGCCCGGCTTTTTCATGCCTGCGCCATGCAGCAAGCCCCTTCGCAGCCTGGCTAAAACCGTAGGCGAGACGCCTTTTCATTCCGTTTGCCATCAAGGGCTTAGGTTTGACACCTGGGGACACTGCGGCCAGACTCGCCAACACGCATTTCCTCTCAGGCGGAGCATCATGAAAGGCGATACTCAGGTCATCCAGCACCTCAACAAGATCCTTGGCAACGAACTGGTGGCCATCAACCAGTACTTCCTGCACGCGCGGATGTACGAGGACTGGGGCCTGAACAAGCTCGGCAAGCATGAGTACGATGAATCCATCGACGAGATGAAGCATGCCGACAAGCTGATCAAGCGCATCCTGTTTCTCGAAGGCCTGCCCAACCTGCAGGACCTCGGCAAGCTGCTGATCGGCGAGAACACCAAGGAAATGCTCGAATGCGACCTGCGCCTGGAACAGATGGGCCTGCAGGACCTGCGCGCCGCCATCGCCTATTGCGAACAGGTCGGCGACTACGGCAGCCGCGAGCTGCTGGAAGACATCCTCGAGTCCGAGGAAGAACACGTCGACTGGCTGGAAACCCAGCTGGGCCTGATCAAGGCCGTCGGCCTGGAAAACTACCTGCAATCGCAAATGGACGAGTAATTCTCCCGTCCGCAACGCAAAAGCCCCGGCAGTGCCGGGGCTTTTTGTTCAGAGGCCGGATCAGGCGTCCTTGCGGGCCGCCGCGGCTTCCTTGATCAGGGTCTGCAGCTCACCCTTCTCGAACATCTCCAGCATGATGTCGCTGCCACCGACCAGTTCGCCGTTGACCCACAGCTGCGGGAAGGTCGGCCAGTTGGCGTACTTGGGCAGCTCGGCGCGGATTTCCGGGTTCTGCAGGATGTCCACGTAGGCGAATTTCTCGCCGCAGCCCATCACGGCCTGGGCGGCACGGGCGGAGAAGCCGCACTGCGGGGCATTGGGCGAGCCCTTCATGTACAGCAGGATGGTGTTGTTGGCGATCTGCTCTTTGATGGTTTCGATGATATCCATGAGGGGCACCTCGGCTACAAATGACCTGCCGGCCCCCGGGCCGGCATTTGCGCGGCATTGTAACGGAAAGCCTAGTCCTGCGCTCAGGCTTCTTTACGCACCCTCCCGACGCCCATCACCTATGCTGCTTGCGGCGCCGGACACCGGGCAATTTGCGCCATCGCGACATTTCCCGATAACATCCGGCCCTTTCCATTTCGTCGCCCTCGGCGACCTTCTAGCAGGTCCCTCCTCTGACGTTGGCGCTTATTTTCTTTCGCCACAGGGCCTGACAACGTGATCAAGGTAACGACAATGAGCGTACGGCACTTTCTCTCGCTGATGGACTGCACCCCCGCGGAGCTCAACGGGCTACTGCGACGAGCCATCGAGCTGAAGGACCTGCGCAATCGCGGCATCCTCTACGAACCCCTGAAGAATCGCGTACTGGGCATGATCTTCGAGAAGGCCTCGACCCGTACCCGGGTCTCCTTCGAAGCCGGCATGATCCAGCTCGGCGGCCAGAGCCTGTTCCTCTCGCCGCGCGACACCCAGCTGGGTCGCGGCGAACCGATCAGCGACACCGCCATCGTCATGTCGCGCATGCTCGACGCCATCATGATCCGCACCTACGCCCACGGCACCCTGACCAACTTCGCCGCCCACTCCCAGGTGCCGGTGATCAACGGTCTGTCCGATGAGCTGCACCCCTGCCAGCTGCTGGCCGACATGCAGACCTACCTGGAACAGCGCGGCAGCATCGCCGGCAAGACGGTGGCCTGGATCGGCGATGGCAACAACATGTGCAACTCCTATATCGAGGCGGCCATCCAGTTCGACTTCCAGCTGCGCATCGCCTGCCCAGAGGGCTACGAGCCGAGCGCCGAGCTGCTGGCCAAGGCCGGCGACCGCGTGACCCTGCTGCGCGACCCGCGTGCGGCGGTGGCCGGCGCCCACCTGGTGAGCACCGACGTCTGGGCCTCCATGGGCCACGAAGAAGAAGCCCAGGCACGCCTGGCGAGCTTCAAGGGTTACCAGGTCAGCCGCGCATTGCTCGATCTGGCCGACCCGGGCGTGATCTTCCTGCACTGCCTGCCGGCGCACCGTGGCGAGGAAATCAGCCACGACCTGCTGGATGACCCGCGCTCGCTGGCCTGGGACCAGGCCGAAAACCGTCTGCACGCCCAGAAGGCGCTGCTCGAATTCCTCGTCGCCCCCGGCTACACCAAGAACGCATGACGTCCAAACTGCTGCTTCAGCTGCACAACCTGGCCTGCGGTTATCAGGGCCAGATGATCGTCCAGGAGCTCAACCTGCACCTGAACGCCGGTGACATCGGTTGCCTGCTCGGCCCCTCGGGCTGCGGCAAGACCACTACCCTGCGCGCCATCGCCGGCTTCGAACCGGTCAGCCACGGCGAAATCCGCCTGGCCGGCGAGGTGATCTCCCGCGCCGGCTTCACCCTGGCGCCGGAGGCGCGCCGCATCGGCATGGTCTTCCAGGACTACGCGCTGTTCCCGCACCTGACCGTGGCGGAGAACGTCGCCTTCGGCATCCGCAAGCACCCCGAGCGCGAGCGCATCACCGGCGAGCTGCTCGATCTGGTCAAGCTTGGCCACCTGGGCAAGCGTTACCCGCACGAACTCTCCGGTGGCCAGCAACAACGCGTCGCGCTGGCCCGCGCCCTGGCTCCGGAGCCGCGCCTGCTGCTGCTCGACGAGCCCTTCTCCAACCTGGACGTGGAGCTACGCCGCAGTCTCAGCCGCGAGGTGCGCGACATCCTCAAGGCGCGCGGCACCAGCGCCATCCTGGTTACCCACGACCAGGAAGAAGCCTTCGCCGTCAGCGATCAGGTGGGCGTGTTCCGTGACGGTCGCCTGGAGCAGTGGGATACCCCCTACAACCTCTACCACGAGCCACTGACGCCCTTCGTGGCCAGCTTCGTCGGCCAGGGCTATTTCATTCGCGGACAGTTGCAGGACCCGGAATCGGTGCGTACCGAACTCGGCGATATCCACGGCAACCGTGCCTACAGCTGGCCAAGCGGCAGTGCCGTGGACGTACTGCTGCGCCCCGACGACCTGGTCTACGCGCCGGACAGCGACCTCCAGGTGCGAATCACCGGCAAGACCTTCCTGGGCGCTTCGACGCTGTACCGCCTGCAACTGCCCACCGGCACCCAGCTGGAAGCCATCTTCCCGAGCCACATCGACCATTTGCCCGGCGAAACCGTGGGCATCCAGGTCAGCGCCGACCACCTGGTGCTGTTCCCAGCCCAGGGCAGCATCGCAGCCAATGCCACGCTGCCAAACGCCGGTGTACGGCGCTACAGCAGCGCCAGCTGAACCATCGGAAAGGCGGCCCTCGGGCCGCCTTCTGTATTTCAGCCCACCAGCAATTCGCCCCGACTGACCAGCACCGCATGCCCGGCCAGGCGCACGCGTTCGCCCTCCACCCGGCACAAGAGTTCACCGCCGCGCTGCGAGCACTGGTACGCGCGCAATTCGGCACGGCCCAGGCGCTGCGCCCAGTAGGGCACCAGCATGCAGTGCGCGGCACCGGTGACCGGGTCTTCGTCGATGCCGATGGCCGGCGCGAAGTAACGCGACACCACATCGTGATCAGTCCCGCGCGCAGTGACGATCACCCCGAGCCAGGGCAGCGCCGCCAGCGCCTTCAGGTCGGGCGCGCAGGTGCGCACGGCGGTCTCGTCGGCCAGCACCACCAGCAGGCTGTCGCGACCGGAAAGCACCGTCTCGGGTTCGTGGCCCAGCGCCTTGGCCAGCCCGGCCGGCGCGGTAATCGGCTCACCGGCCAGCGCCGGGAAATCCAGTTCCAGCCGCTCGCCGAGCCTCCGCACGCGCAGCTCGCCGGACTGGCTCTGCAGGCTCAGGCAGTCACCCGGTTCCTGGTAGGCGTCGAACAGCACCCTGGCCGCCGCCAGGGTGGCATGGCCGCACAGCGGCACCTCTTCCTGGGGCGTGAACCAGCGAATCCGCCAGCCCTGCCCCTCGCGCACCACGAACGCGGTTTCCGCCAGGTTGTGCTCGGCGGCGATCTGCTGCATGCGCGCGTCAGGCAGCCAGGCATCGAGGCGGTAGACGATCGCCGGGTTACCGGCGAACGGACGGTCGCTGAAGGCGTCGACCTGGTGGAACGGCAGTGTCTTCATCGCATTCTCCAATCGTTCATGACGCTTCGCTGCGCACCCGGCGCACCGCGCTCAGCCAGCCGGCATAGAGTGCCTCGCGACGCTGCGCCGGCATGCACGGCTCGAAGCGCCGCTGCTGTTGCCAGTGGCCGGCGACCTCGTCCAGGCCGCGATACAGCCCGGCCTGCAGGCCCGCCAGATAGGCGGCGCCCAGCGCGGTGGTCTCGTTGACCTGCGGGCGCTCGACCGGCACGCCGAGGATGTCGGCGAGAAACTGCACCAGCCAGTTGTTGACTACCATGCCGCCATCCACGCGCAGCGCGCTGAGCGGCGCGGCGCCGTCCTGGCCCATGGCTTCGAGCAGGTCGCGGGTCTGGTAGCACACCGCTTCCAGGCCGGCGGTGACGATTTCCTTGATGCCGGTGTCGCGGGTCAGGCCGAAGATCGCGCCGCGCGCCTTCGGGTCCCAGTAGGGCGCGCCCAGGCCGGTGAAGGCCGGCACCAGGTACACGCCGCCGGCGTCGCCGGCCTGCAGGGCCAGCGCTTCGCTCTCGTGGGCGTGCTCGATCAGCCGCAGGCCATCGCGCAACCACTGCAGGGCGGCGCCGGCGACGAAGATGCTGCCCTCCACCGCATAGGTCGTTTTGCCGTTCAGCCGGTAGGCCACGGTGGTCAGCAGACGGTTGTGCGAGATCAGAGGCTCGGCGCCGGTGTTCTGGATCAGGAAGCAACCGGTGCCGTAGGTGCTCTTCACCATGCCCGGCGTGAAGCAGGCCTGGCCGATCAGCGCGGCCTGCTGGTCGCCGGCCATACCCAGCACCGGCAGCGCCGCGCCCAGCCAGTGGGCGTCGGTCTCGCCGAAGTCCGCCGCGCAGTCCAGCACCTCGGGCAGCAGGCTGGCGGGGATGTCGAACAGCGCCAGCAGCGTCTCGTCCCACCGCTGGGTGTGGATGTTGAACAGCAGCGTGCGCGCCGCGTTGCTGGCGTCGGTGCGGTGCGCGCGACCGCCGGTCAGGCGCCAGAGCAGGAAGCTGTCCACGGTGCCGAAGCGCAGCTCGCCGCGCGCGGCGCGCGCGCGGGCGCCCGGCACGTTGTCGAGGATCCAGCGCAGCTTGGTGGCCGAAAAATACGGATCGATCAGCAGCCCGGTACGCGCCGCCACGTCCGCCTCATGGCCGGCGGCCTTCAGCTCGGCGCAGTAATCGGCGGTGCGCCGGTCCTGCCAGACGATGGCCGGGTAGATGGCTTCACCGGTGGCGGCGTCCCACACCAGGGTGGTCTCGCGCTGGTTGGTGATGCCGACGGCGCGGATGTCCGCCGCCCGCAGCCCGCCGTTGGCCAGCGCCTGGCGGCACACGGCGAGCGTGCTGTCCCACAGGTCTTCGGCGGCATGCTCGACCCAGCCGTCCCGCGGGAAATGCTGGGCGAATTCCTGCTGCGCGCTGGCCACCGCGCCGCCGCTGGCCGAAAAGATGATCGCCCGGCTGCTGGTGGTGCCCTGGTCGATGGAGATGAGGTAGTCGCTCATGAAGACTCCGTTATCCACGGCCGATGGGGACGAACGTCGCCTGGGTCTGCTGCGCCAGCGCCTCGGCGCTCAGCTCCACCTCCAGCCCGCGCCGCCCGGCGCTGACATGGATGGAGGGCTGCTGGCGGGCCGATTCGTCGATGAACGTACGCAGGCGCTTCTTCTGTCCCAGCGGGCTGATGCCGCCGACCAGATAGCCGGTGGCGCGCTGCGCGGCGGCCGGGTCGGCCATGTCCACCTTCTTCACGCCGGCCGCCTGGGCCAGCGCCTTGAGGTCGAGGCTGCCGGCCACCGGCACCACCGCCACCAGCAGCTCGTTCTTCTCGGTGGCCGCCAGCAGGGTCTTGAACACCCGTTCCGGCGCCAGGCCGAGCTTCTCCGCCGCCTCCAGACCGTAGGACGGCGACTTGGGATCGTGTTCGTAGCTGAGGACGCGGTGCTCGACGCGGGCTTTCTTGAGCTGATCGATGGCTGGAGTCATGGTGCTTTGCTGTGCAGGGATCGACGAAAGGCTACGTTAGCGGCCGCCGCGCGCCAGCGCTACAGTGTTCCGGCAATCCTGGCCCTTGAGCGTGGCATGAACGAACCCTGCGAAGACCCCTACGACCTGGCCGTGATCGGCGGTGGCATCAACGGTGTCGGCATTGCCGCCGACGCCGCCGGACGCGGCCTGAAGGTCTACCTCTGCGAACAGCACGACCTGGCCAGCCACACCTCCTCGGCGAGCAGCAAACTGATCCACGGCGGCCTGCGCTACCTGGAACACCGGGAGTTCCGCCTGGTGCGCGAAGCGCTGGCCGAACGCGAAGTGCTGCTGGCCAAGGCGCCGCACATCATCAAGCCGCTGCGCTTCATCCTCCCGCACCGCCCGCACCTGCGCCCGGCCTGGATGATCCGCTTCGGTCTGTTCTGCTATGACCACCTGGGCCGCCGGCGCACCCTGCCCGGCTCGCGCGCCCTGCGTCTGGGCGCCGACAGTCCGCTGCGCCCGGACATGACCCGGGGCTTCGAGTACGCCGACTGCTGGGTGGACGACGCCCGCCTGGTGGTGCTCAACGCGATGGCCGCCCGCGAGCGCGGCGCCCGGTTGGACACCCGCACCCGCTGCCTGTCCGCCCAGGTCCGCGATGGCCTCTGGTATCTGGAACTGCAGCGCGTCGACGGAAGCCGTTCGGTGGTGCGCGCCCGCGCGCTGGTCAACGCCTGCGGCCCCTGGGTGGCGGATTTCCTGCGCGACGGCTTGCAGCGCCAGCCACGCCACGGCGTGCGCCTGGTGCAGGGCAGCCATATCGTGGTGCCGCGCCTGTACCCCGGCGAGCAGGCCTACATCCTGCAGAACGAAGACCGGCGCATCGTCTTCGTCATCCCCTGGCTGGAGCGTTTCAGCCTGATCGGCACCACCGACCGCGAGTACCACGGCGACCCCGAGCAGGTGCGCATCAGCGAGCAGGAAACCGAGTACCTGCTGGACGTGGTGAACCGGCATTTCCGCCAGCCGGTGGAGCGCGACGACATCCTGCACAGCTTTTCCGGCGTGCGTCCGCTGCTCGACGACGAGTCCGGCGACCCGTCGGCGGTGACCCGCGACTATTTCCTCGAGCTGCACGGCGCGGCCGATCAGGCGCCGCTGCTCTCGGTGTTCGGCGGCAAGCTGACCACCTACCGGCGCCTGGCCGAGTCGGCGCTGGAGCTGCTCAAGCCCTGGCTGCGAGACATGGGTCCGCGCTGGACCGCCGGCGCGCCACTGCCGGGCGGCGAAGAGATGAGCGACCCGCAGCGCCTGGCTGCGCAACTGCTCGACCAGGCGCCCTGGCTGCCGGTCGAACTGGCCCGGCGCTGGGCGGTCAGCTACGGCAGCCGCAGCTGGCGCTTGCTGGGCAGCGCAACGGGGCTGGGCGATCTGGGCGAACACTTCGGTGCCAATCTGTACGCCCGGGAAGTGGACTACCTGCGTCGCGAGGAATGGGCGCAGACCGCCGAGGACATCCTCTGGCGGCGCAGCAAGCTGGGGCTGTTCCTCGACCCGGAACAGCACGCGGGGCTGGAGGCCTACCTGCAGCGGGAGCCGTTGAAGATGCGCTGACCGGACATGCGCTGCCAGCGGTGGACAAGAAAACCGTTGTCCACCCTACGCGGCTGAGCCGTAGGGTAGACAACGGCGAAGCCTTGTCTACCGCCGGTGCGCACGCAGCCCGGGCCGGTGGAAAATCGCTACGCGAGTTTTCCACCCTACGGATTGAGATCACGTGCGGGGCCGCTGGTGGACAAGCAAGAGGTTGTCCACCCTACGCATCGGTCGGGATCCACCCGCCAGCCTCAGCCCGCGTGCCGCTCACGCAGCCGGCGTGCCGCCGCCACCATGTTGACCAGCGCGGCCTCGGTCTCCGGCCAGCCGCGGGTCTTCAGGCCGCAGTCCGGGTTGACCCACAGGCGCTCGACCGGAATGCGCTCGGCGGCCTTGTCCAGCAGCGCGACCATCTCCTCGACGTCCGGCACCCGGGGCGAGTGGATGTCGTACACGCCCGGGCCGATCTCGTTCGGGTAGGCGAAGGCGCGGAACGCCTCCAGCAGTTCCATCTGCGAGCGCGAGGTCTCGATGGTGATGACATCGGCGTCCATCGCGGCGATGGAAGCGATCACATCGTTGAACTCGCTGTAGCACATGTGGGTGTGGATCTGCGTCTCGTCGCCCACGCCGCTGGCGGTCAGCCGGAAGGCCTCGGCGGCCCAGTCCAGGTAGGCCTGCCAGCGGGCCTTGCGCAGCGGCAGGCCTTCGCGGAAGGCCGCCTCGTCGATCTGGATGACGCGGATGCCGGCGGCCTCCAGATCGCACACCTCGTCGCGGATCGCCAGCGCCAGCTGGCGCGCCTGCTGTTCGCGGGATATGTCGTCGCGCGGGAACGACCACATCAGCATGGTTACCGGGCCGGTCAGCATGCCCTTCATCACCTTGGCGGTCTGCTCCTGGGCGTAGCGGATCCATTCCACGGTCATCGGCCGCGGCCGGCTGATATCGCCGTAGATGATCGCCGGCTTCACGCAGCGCGAACCGTAGCTCTGCACCCAGCCGAAGCGGGTGAAGGCGTAGCCGTCCAGCTGCTCGGCGAAGTACTCGACCATGTCGTTGCGCTCGGCCTCGCCGTGCACCAGCACGTCCAGTCCCAGCTGTTCCTGCACCCGCACCGCGTGGCGGATCTCGGCGCGCATGGCTGCGGCATACTCGGCCGCCGGCAACGTGCCCTGCCTGAAGGCCTGGCGTGCCTGGCGGATTTCGGCGGTCTGCGGGAAGGAGCCGATGGTGGTGGTCGGGAACAGTGGCAGGTGCAGGTGCTCGCGCTGCGCGGCGATGCGCCGGGCGAACGGCGACTGGCGCCGGCTGTCCTCGGGGCGGATGGCCGCCAGACGCGCCTGCACCGCCGGATCGTGGATGCGTGGCGAGGCCGCGCGCGCC
>NZ_JBOY01000082.1:0-22522 GCF_000647775.1 Pseudomonas sp. RL
ACAAGTGCCTGTTGCTCAACGACCAGGGCGAGCCGGATCAGCCGGTGCTGATCTACATGTCCGGCTCGAAGTTCAAGGTCAGCAAGGAGTGGAACAGTGCGATTCGCTTGAAGAATCCGCAGGCCGACCGCTTCGCGTCCGTCTGGACCCTCTCCAGCGCCGGCGAGAAGAACAAGGCAGGCCAGCCGTACCAGAACTTCAAGATCGACTTCGCCGGCTGGGCGCCCGAGGCCCTGTACCTCGCCGCCAAGAGTGCCTACGAAGGTATCACCGGCGCGCCGGTTACCGTCCACTGACCCTGGTCCGCACGGATGCGGGTTCATCGCCAAGGGCTCCAACGCGGGACCGGAGCCCTTGCCAATGGCACCCCCATGAATGAACACAGCTTTATTGACAGCATCCACCGTCGCCTGAAACGTCAATATCCCCACATCTATTTGTGGAAAATCTGTGATCGGTATCAAGGAGGGGTGGCCGACGCTTACTATTCAGCGTCGGAAGACTTATGGATCGAGTACAAATATATCCCCGTACTCCCCAAGCGGGGGACGACTTTTTTGAAGTTGGGGCTGAGTGAGCTGCAGAAGGACTGGTTGCTCGCTCGCCACGCGCAGGGCCGTAAGGTCGCGGTCATCGTCGGCAGCCCTGCCGGTTGCCTGGTACTGCCGGGCGACACCTGGAACAGGGAAATTGACACTGCCTTTTTTATTAGCAGTGCAATTGACGCACAGCGCATCTGCACGTTTATAGACAATGAGACATCAGCCCACCAGCTGATCCCAGGAGAGGGAGCGAATGACACGAACCATCACGTTGCGCGATCAGGAGAACGCCCAACGCCTGAGGGCAATCTGGCGCCGCCGCATGGCGGAGGAACAGCTCACCCAGGCCAAGTTAGCCAAGCTACTGGGGCTGTCTCCCCCAACCACCTGCCAATATCTTTCCGGCAAGATAGCGCTGAACACGGACGCGATCCTCAAGTTCGCACTCGCGCTGAAAGTGCCGCCAAGCGACATAGACCCCAAACTGGCGGCGCTCTCGCTGGTGCCATCGTCCAACCGTATCCGCAAGGTGCCCATCCTCGCCAAGCTGTCGGGCAACCCGCCGGGACCCCATGAGGCGGTGGAAACCATGACGGATCAGCACCACCAGTTATTCGCCCTGTCGGTCGACACCCCGGAGCTGGAGCCCATCTACCGCATGGGGTCGACCCTGATTGTATGCCCCGACCTTGAGCCCATCACAGGCGACCACGTGCTGATAGAACTGGCCACCGCGCCGGGCAAAACGATCAATCTGCTGCGCCGCTACGTCACCACGGATATGACCACCAACCAGGTGGTAGCGACCCAGCTGGACGGCTCGCTGGCCGAGAACCTGCCACTGGATCAGGTGATCAGTGTCGACCCCATTGTGGCGATGCACGCACCCCGGGTTAATCGCCCTTCCCGGCTGCGCCCTCGCCCTGTAGGCTGAGCCAATCACCCTTTTTGCCGAGCCCGGTTCGCCGGGCTTAATTTTCGCCAACGGAATTTGGCACTGCTTAACACGGATCGAACCGCACGGACCCGCGCTTCCCCCACAAGGAAGCCCCATGAAAGACCGCTCTGTCGCCGTACTGTCGGACATCACCGTCCACATGAAGTACGCCCGCCACATCCCCGAGCAGAACCGCCGGGAGACCTGGGACGAAATCTGCGAACGGAACATGGCGATGCACATCCATCGCTTCCCGTTCCTGCGTGAGGAAATCAAACAGGTCTACCGCGCCTTCGTGTTCACCAAGAAGGTGCTGCCCTCCATGCGCAGCCTGCAGTTCGCCGGCCGGGCCATCGGGCTGAACCCCAGCCGCATCTTCAACTGCGCCTTCATGCCGGCCGAACACGCCGACACCTTCGCCGAGGCCATGTTCCTTCTCCTGGGGGGCACCGGCGTGGGTTACAGCGTGCAACGCCACCATGTCGCGCAGCTGCCGCCCCTGGTCGGCCCGACACCTTCCATGCGCCGCTTCCTGGTTGGCGACAGCATCGAGGGCTGGGCCGATGCGGTGAAGGTGCTGGTTGAGAGCTACCTCTATGGCAAGGCACTGCCGTTCTTCGACCTGTCGGACATCCGCCCCAAGGGCGCGCAGCTGGTCACCGCTGGCGGCAAGGCCCCGGGACCCGAGCCGCTGGCCGCTTGCCTGGGCCGGGTGCAGCGCGTCCTGGACCACGCGCTGGCCGAACGGGGCCGGGGCACCCAGCTCAAGCCCATCGAAGTCCACGACATGCTCTGCCACATCGCCGACGCGGTGAAGGCCGGCGGCATCCGCCGCGCCGCCATGATCTGTTTGTTCGATCGCGACGACCAGGAGATGCTGGCCTGCAAGTCCGGCGCCTGGTGGGTCGACAACCCGCAGCGTGGCCGCGCCAACAACAGCGCCGTGCTACCGCGTGGCGAAGTCACCGAGGCCGAGTTCCTGGCGATCTGGCAGGCCGTCGAGGCTTCCGGTGCCGGCGAGCCGGGTGTGTACTGGACCAACAACCGCGACTGGGGCACCAACCCGTGCTGCGAGATCGGCCTGCGCCCCTACCAGTTCTGCAACCTGACCGAAGTGAACGTCGACGATGTGATCGACCAGGCCGACCTGGACGCCCGCGTGGCGGCAGCGGCCTTCATCGGCACCCTGCAGGCATCCTACACCGCCTTCCACTACCTGCGCCCGATCTGGCGCGAGCACACCGAGCTGGACGCGCTGATCGGCGTCGGCCTGACCGGCATCGGCTCCGGGGCGATCCTGGGCCTGGACCTCGGCGCCGCGGCGGAAGCGGTCAAGGCCGAGAACCTGCGGGTGGCCCGGCTCATCGGCATCAACCCGGCGGCCCGGACCAGCACCATCAAGCCGGCCGGCACCACGTCGCTGGTGGTGGGCAGCGCCTCGGGCATCCACGCCTGGCACAACGACTACTACCTGCGCCGCATCGAAGTCGCCAAGAACGAGGCCATCTACAGCTACCTGCTCGAGCATCACCCCCAGCTGCTGGAAGACGACCTGTCCGCCCCAGACACCCAAGCCAAGCTCGGCGTGCCGGTGAAAGCCCCCGAGGGCGCGATCCTGCGCTACGAAAACGTGTTCGACCTGCTCGAGCGCGTGGGCCGCTTCAACCGCGAGTGGGTGCGCGCCGGTCACCGCCAGGGCGACAACACCCACAACGTGAGCTGCACCATCTACGTCAAGGATGACCAGTGGGAAGGCGTGGGCCGCTGGATGTGGGACAACCGCCACACCTACAACGGCATCAGCGTCCTGCCCTACGACGGGGGCACCTACCAGCAGACGCCCTTCGAGGACATCAGCCGCGAGCGTTATGAGGAACTGATCGGTTCCCTGACCGCCATCGACCTGACCCGTGTCGTCGAAACCGAGGACACCACCGACCCGGGCGCGGAAGCCGCCTGTGCCGGTGGTGCCTGCGAAGTCCGCTGATCAACTGCGGGGGCCGGGATGGCCCCCGACCTGGAGCCTGAAATGGAAATCGAAACCCCTGACTACCTCAAGCCCGACCTGCGCCTGATCAGTTACACCGTGCCGGTCGAGGACCTGGCCACGGATGGGATCGAGACCCCCATCGACCTGATCGCCTACTGCGCCCGGGTCAGCAACCCGGCCAACCAGCGCAACCGCGCCACAGCCGGCAAGCTGATTCGTTACCTGGTAGAGAACGCGCACTGGTCGCCCCTGGAAATGGTCGACGTGACCTTCCAGGTGGTCACAGCCCGCGACATCAGCCGCCAGGCGATCCGCCACCGCAGCTTCCACGTGCAGGAGTTCAGCCAGCGCTACGCCGAGGTGACCGAGGAACAGTTCTGCCTGCGCGAGCTGCGCTACCAGCACCCGACCAACCGCCAGGCCAGCGTCGAGCCGGACCTGACCCACCCGAAGGACGCCGCCGACGCGCAGTGGTGGGAGCTGGCCCAGCTGGAGGTCCTGGAGCTGATGGACCGGGTGTACCGCGAGGCGCTGCGCCGGGGGTTCGCCAAGGAAGTGGCCCGCGTGGTGCTGCCCGAGGGGCTGACCCTGACCCGCTACTACTTCAAGGGCACCCTGCGCGACTGGATTCACTACCTCGCGCTGCGCGGCGGCAACGGCACACAGAAGGAGCACATGCAGGTGGCCTTCGGCGCCGCCAAGGTCATCAGCGCGCTGTTCCCGCTGGAGATCCAGTAATGGACCTCATCGAACGAGCGCGGCTGTTTTCAGGAGAGCAGAACCCCAAGGAATGTACCTGCCGGCACCAACTGGCGGGCACGGGCGTGTTCTACCAATCTGTGGGCTTGATCCAGTGTGCCACCTGCAAGGGCTGGCAGCTGATTCGCAAGCCCATCGACGTTTGATCAGAGGACGGCCACGCCAAGGACGGCAGCTGACTGGAATGTCCAAGATGGAACTCAAGATCACTCAACTGGAAAACCCACAGGAGTACCCCGATGGACGTGTCGACTGACAACCGCCCGATCGTCGTCCGGGGCAGCATGGACAAGGTGCTCGAGCACGAACTGTCCAGGTTGATTGGTTACCCGGAGGGAAGCCGCGCCCTGGAGCGCAAACGCCAACGCGGCATCATCCCCGCAGGGGTCTACGCCGTCATCGACGGCCGCATCATCTACAGCATCCGCAGGTATGACGAATGGGTGGAAAGTCTCTGGCCTTGCCCACAGGCGTTGAACTCGTTGGCCCCAGCATCCGAATCCGCTTCATGTGGAACGGAAAGCGCCGATGCGAAACCCTCGCGTACCCGCAAACCCCGCAAGGCATCCAAGCGGCCGCTGGTCTACGCGCTACAGTAGCGCAGCTCAACAAGCTGGGGATGCTTTCGGAGGCCAAGTACGCCGAGCTGTTCCCCGCTTCCAGCCAGGTCCCTCAGAACCGCGTACTCACCTTTGGTGAGTACGCGCAGACTTGGCTGAACAGCCGAGAGGTTGTCAGCGGCACCCGCAAAAACTACAAAAGCACGCTGAACACCTTCTGGATGCCGCATCTGGCCACCCGGCCATTGGACAGCATCACCACGGTAATCCTGCGCGGGCTGATCGGGACCATCGACTGGCCATCACCCGGCCGCCGCCGGGTCGCCATCCAGCACCTGCGCGCCCTGCTTGCCTCCGCGGTGGGCGACGGCGAGATCGACCGCAACCCGGCGGCCCCCCTGGAATTGCCCAAGCAGGCCAAGAAAGGCATCGACCCGTTTGAGCGCGACGAGGCCGAGCGCATCATCGCCCAGCTCTACGACGACCTGGACAACTCGATGCGCATCTACGCGGCCTACTTCGAGTTCGCCTTCTTCACCGGAATGCGCCCTGGTGAGATCGCGGCGCTCCAATGGGACGAAATCGACACCCGCAAGCGCGTGGCGCATGTCTGCCGGATCGTCGTCGAGGGGCAAATCGCTGAGCGAACCAAGACGCGGCAGAGTCGATTGGTCCTTCTCAACTCGCGCGCGCTGCACGCATTGGAGGTCGCACGCGAAGTTGCTACGGCGCGTGCGCGCAGTAACCGCACCTTCCCCAATTCGCGCTTCGTCTTCCCGCCCGCCAAGCGCTCCGAGTTCATTGGCTCACCGATGGTTACCGAACGCCACTTCCGCGTGGCCTTGCGTGAACTCGGCATCCGCGACCGCCCCCAGTACAATACGCGGCACACCTACGCCACCATGTGCCTGATGTCAGGAATGCAGCCGGCCTTCATCGCTCGCCAGCTTGGCCATAGCGCCAAAATCCTGTTTGAACGCTACGCCCGCTGGCTCGATTCCCCCTCCGACTGGACCGAGATCGACAAGCTGGAAAATGGGCAAAATGGTACAAAAGTGGTACGACAAAAATCGCAACACTCTGAAAGCCTCTAGCTAGAGCGGCCGGCATTTTTAGCTTGAAATCGCAACACACTGTCAAACACTGCGGGTTCCTCTGCCACGGGGTTTTGCTATGATCCGGCCATCTCAAATGCCTTCCTCGACAGGAGAGCCTCATGCAAGAACGTAACTACGCACTGAATCACGCGCAGGTGGAACAGCGCGAAGTCAGCGGCGTGCTGCGCAACACCTACGGCCTGCTGGCACTGACCCTGGCGTTCAGCGGCATCGTCGCTTATGTCTCCCAGCAGATGCGTCTGCCCTACCCGAACATCTTCGTGGTGCTGATCGGCTTCTACGGCCTGTTCTTCCTCACCGCCAAGCTGCGCAACTCCGGCTGGGGCCTGCTGTCCACCTTCGCCCTCACCGGCTTCATGGGTTACACCCTGGGCCCGATCCTCAACCACTACCTGGGCATGGCCAATGGCGCCGAGGTGATCAGCTCCGCGTTCGCCATGACCGCCCTGGTGTTCTTCGGCCTGTCCGCCTATGTGCTGACCACCCGCAAGGACATGAGCTTCCTGAGTGGTTTCATCACTGCCGGCTTCTTCGTGCTGCTGGCGGCTGTGCTGGCCAGCCTGTTCTTCGAGATCAGCGGCCTGCAGCTGGCGATCAGCGCCGGTTTCGTGCTGTTCTCCTCGGCGGTGATTCTCTACCAGACCAGCGAGATCATCCACGGTGGCGAGCGCAACTACATCATGGCCACCATCAGCCTGTACGTGTCGATCTACAACCTGTTCGTCAGCCTGCTGCAGATCTTCGGGATCATGAGCAGCGACGACTGATCGGTTGTCTGCTCCACGGAAGGCCCGCCTCGCGCGGGCCTTTTCGTTTCCGGTGTCCGCCGCCGCGGGTATGATGGCGGCCAGTCTTCGCGGTACCCGAGCCATGAAATTCGCCATCGCCCTCTTCTCCCCACCCCATGCGCCCGCGTCGCGGCGCGCCCTGCGCTTTGCCGAAGCGTTACTGGCCGGCGGGCACGAGATCGTCCGCGTGTTCTTCTACCGCGACGGTGTCTACAGCGCCTCATCCAGCGTGGTGGCCCCGCAGGATGAACTGGACGTGGCCGCGCAATGGCGCGCCTTCATTGAACAGCACCGTCTGGACGGCGTGGTGTGCATCGCCGCCGCGCTGCGCCGTGGCGTGCTGAATACCGAGGAAGCGCGGCGTTATGGCCGCGAAGCGGTCAGCGTGGGCGCGCCGTGGGAGCTGTCGGGCCTCGGCCAGCTGCATGAAGCGGCACAACTGGCGGACCGTCTGGTCTGCTTCGGAGGCGACTGATGGCCAAGTCTCTCCTGCTGATCTGTCGCCAGCCGGGCGGCACCGCCGCCCGCGAGGCACTGGATATCGCCCTTGCCGGTGGAGCGTTCGAGCTGCCCATTGCCCTGCTGTTCATGGACGACGGCGTGTTCCAGCTGCCAGTCGGTCAGCAGGCGACCGCGCTGGAGCAGAAGGACCTGAGCGCCAACCTGCAGGCCCTGCCGCTGTTCGGCGTGGATGATCTGTATGTGTGCCAGGCAAGCCTGGCACGTCGCGGCCTGACCGATGCCACGCTCAGCCTGCCGGTGACCCCGCTGCACGGCGCTGAACTGCCGGCGCTGCTGGCCCGTTTCGATCTGGTGATGACTCTCTGATGACTACCTTGCACCTGCTCAGCCAATCCCCCTGGCGCCAGCCGCTGGACAGTGTCCTGCGCCTGCTGGGTGCCGACGACGCCCTGCTGCTGTGCGGCGATGCCTGCCAGGCGCTGCATACCGGCAGCGAGGCCTGGTCCCTGTTGCAAACCCTGCCCGCAACGGTTCGTCTGTATGCTCTGCAGGAAGACCTGCAGGCCCGCAATCTTGGCGCAGCCGAACGGGTTACTCCAGTGGACTACCCGGCGTTCGTCGAGCTGTGCGCGCAATACGACAAGGTGAACGGCTGGCTATGAGCGACTTGCAGGTCAACGGGCAGACCATCGCCTTGGACAAGGACGGCTACCTGGCCGACCGTCACGACTGGAACGACGCCATCGCCGCGGCACTGGCAGCGCGAGAAGGGCTGGAACTGACCGCAGAGCACTGGGAAATCCTGCACCTGCTGCAGGCTTTCTATGCCGAGTTCCAGCTGTCGCCGGCAACCCGGCCGCTGATCAAGTACGTAGCCCTGAAGCTGGGGCCGGACAAGGGCAACAGCCTGCACCTCAACCGCCTGTTCAAGGGCACTCCCGCCAAACTGGCCGCCAAGCTGGCCGGCCTGCCAAAGCCGACGAACTGCATATGACGCTCGATACTTCGCTCGAACACCCCTTCGCCCAGTACGTGCGCATCCTCGGCAAGGGCCAGCGCGGCTCCCGGGGACTGACCCGCGAGGAGGCCCGCGACGCCATGGGCATGCTGCTCGACGGCCAGGTCGAGGAGGTGCAGCTGGGCGCCTTCCTGATGCTGCTGCGCCACAAGGAGGAAAGCGCCGAGGAGATGGCCGGTTTTACCGAGGCGGTGCGTGCTCGCCTCGACGCCCCGCCGATTGCGGTGGATATCGACTGGCCCAGCTACGCCGGCAAGAAGCGTCATTTGCCCTGGTATCTGCTGGCCATCAAGTGCCTGGCCAACCAAGGCGTACGCACCCTGGTGCATGGCGCCGGTGACCACACCGCCGGACGGTTGTATACCGAGGATGTCCTCGCCTTGCTGGGCATTCCACAGTGCCAGGACTGGCAACAGGTCAGCGACGCGCTCGACCGGCACAACCTGGCCTTTATTCCGCTCGGCGCGTGGATGCCGCGCCTGCAGCACATGATCGGCTTGCGCAACGTGCTGGGCCTGCGCTCGCCGATTCATTCCCTGGCGCGCCTGCTCAACCCGCTGGGCGCGCGTTGTGGGCTGCAGAGCATCTTCCATCCCGGCTATCAGGAGATTCACCGCAGCGCCAGCCAATTGCTCGGCGACACCGCCATCGTCATCAAGGGCGAAGGCGGCGAGATCGAGGTCAATCCGGATAGCCCTGCCACGCTCTATCTGACCGCCGCCGGCGAAACCCGCGACGAGAGCTGGCCGGCGCTCTCCGCGCAACGGCACACGAAGCCCGAGCGGCTGGACCCGGTAGAGCTGCTGGCAGTCTGGCGCGGCGAGGCGACAGATGCCTATGGCGAGCTGGCGGTGCAGGCGACCATCGCCCTGGCGTTGCACGGTCTGGGCCATGAGCGCGAGCAGGCCTTTGCCCTTGCCGAGCGCTACTGGGCTGAGCGCAACAGATCGAACTGATCGATAGAAACGACCGGAACAGCTCACCCATCCATCAGCCTGGCGCCGCTAGACTCCTCTGCACACAGAGGGGAATAGACGATGGGTCTTCTGATCGATGGCCACTGGCATGACCAGTGGTATGACACCGCCCGCGATGGCCGTTTCGAGCGCGAACAGGCGCAGCGCCGCCACTGGATCACTCCCGACGGCAGCGCCGGCCCCACGGGAGCCGGCGGTTTCGCAGCCGAGGCCGGGCGCTACCACCTGTACGTGAGCCTGGCCTGCCCCTGGGCGCACCGCACCCTGATCGCCCGGGCGCTCAAGGGGCTGGAGGACATCATTCAGGTTTCGGTGGTGAGCTGGCTGATGCGCGAGCACGGCTGGACCTTCGACCCCCAGACCGGCTCGAGCGGCGATGCCCTGGATGATCTGGAGTTTCTCCACCAGCGCTACCGGCAGGACGATCCGCACTACACCGGCCGGGTGACGGTACCGATGCTCTGGGACAAGCGTCAGCAGCGCATCGTCAGCAACGAATCGGCGGACATCCTGCGCATGTTCAACAGCGCCTTCGATGGCCTGACCGGCTCGACCCTCGACCTGTATCCCGAGCCCCTGCATGGCGAGATCGACGCGCTCAACGCGCGCATCTACCCACGGGTGAACAACGGCGTGTACCGGGCCGGCTTCGCGACCACCCAGGACGCCTACGAAGAAGCCTACGACGACCTGTTCAGCGAGCTGGACTGGCTTGAACAACGCCTGAGCCGGCAGCGCTACCTGGCCGGCGAGTACCTGACCGAGGCAGACTGGCGCCTGTTCACCACGCTGATCCGCTTCGACGCGGTCTACCACGGTCACTTCAAGTGCAACCAGCAACGCATCCTCGACTATCCGAGCCTGCATGGCTGGCTGCGTGAGCTGTACCAGTGGCCGGGCGTGGCAGCCACCGTGGACTTCACCCACATCAAGCACCACTACTACGCCAGTCACCAGACCATCAACCCGACCGGCATCGTGCCCAAGGGTCCGGCGCTGGACCTGTTCGCGCCACATGGACGCGATAGTTTGCCGGGCAAGGGCATCTGGCAGCGCCGCCAACCGTAGGGTGGTCAAGGCAAAGCCTTGGCCACCGAGCCGGCGGCTAGATGTCTAGCGCTGCGCTCCTTCGAACCAGGCCAGCTTGTCGCGCAGGCGCACCACTTCACCGACGATCACCAGGGTTGGCGCCCGCACGGCTTGCTCGGCGACGCGCTGCGGCATATCGGCCAGGGTGCCGGTAATCACCCGCTGGTTGACCGTGGTGCCCTGCTCCACCAGCGCGATCGGGGTATCGGCACCACGGCCGTGGCGCATCAGCTGTTCGCAGATCACCGGCAGGCCGACCAGTCCCATGTAGAACACCAGGGTCTGCCCCGGCGCGACCAGATCCCGCCAGGGCAGATCGCAGCTGCCATCCTTGAGGTGACCGGTGACAAAGCGCACCGACTGGGCATGGTCACGGTGGGTCAGCGGAATACCCGCATAGGCGGAACAACCGGAGGCGGCGGTAATGCCCGGCACCACCTGGAACGGAATGCCCTCGGCGGCCAACTCCTCGATCTCCTCGCCGCCCCGACCGAAGATGAACGGGTCGCCGCCCTTCAAGCGCAGCACGCGCTTACCCTGCTTGGCCAGCTCCACCAGGCGCCGATTGATCTGTTCCTGGGGCAGCGCATGCTCGGCGCGCTGCTTGCCGACGTAGATGCGCTCGGCATCTCGGCGGCACAGTTCGATGATTGCCGGCGCCACCAGGCGGTCGTAGAGCACCACATCGGCCTGCTGCATCAGGCGCAGGGCACGGAAGGTCAGCAGATCCGGATCGCCGGGACCTGCGCCGACCAGATACACCTCACCCAGCGACCGGGCAGAACTGCCCGCCAGCTTCTCCTCCAGCAGACGCTCGGCCTCGGCCGGCTTGCCGGCGAACAGGCTCTCGGCGATCTGGCCCTGGAAGGCTTCTTCCCAGAACACCCGACGCTGCTGCACATCCGGCAGCGCCGCCTTGACCCGCGAACGGAATCTCTTGGCCAGCCCGGCCAACTGCCCGTAGGCGGCGGGAATCCAGGTCTCGATGCGGGCGCGGATCAAGCGCGCCAGCACCGGCGCGTCGCCACCGCTGGACACCGCCACCATCAGCGGCGAGCGATCGACGATGGCCGGAAAGATCACCGAGCACAATTCCGGTGCATCCACCACGTTGACCGGGATGCCCCGCGCCTGGGCTTCACGGGAAATCCGGGCATTGAGCGGTTCGTCGTCGGTGGCGGCGACTGCCAGACGAACCCCATTCAGATCCTCCTCTCGGTAATCACGCAGATGCAGCTCGCCGCCATGGCGGGCCACCAGAGCCGCCAGCTCATCCAGCGCTTCGTGGGTGACCACCCGAGGCACCGCGCCGGCATCGGTCAGCAGGCGAATCTTGCGTAACGCCACCTCGCCGCCACCGATCACCAGCACCGGAGCGTTCTTGAGGTTGTGGAATAGAGGAAGAAAATCCATGGAATCTTTACCTTTTGGGGCCAGGCTTCATCAAAGCCCATGCGCGCAAGTTCAGCGCTTGTCGGAAATCAAGTCGAGCAGTTTCCGTGCCACTGCCCCCAAATGAGACAGGCCGGCTTGCGCGGCCTGTCTGTGCCCTTTACCCGATCACTTCGATGCCGCCCATGTACGGCTTCAGTGCGGCCGGCACCCGAATGGTGCCATCGGCCTGCTGGTAGTTCTCCAGCACGGCCACCAGGGTGCGACCGACTGCCAGGCCGGAACCGTTGAGGGTGTGCACCAGCTCCGGCTTGCCGGTTTCCGGGTTGCGGTAGCGCGCCTGCATACGGCGGGCCTGGAAGTCGCCGCAGTTGGAGCAGGAGGAAATCTCGCGGTACTTGTCCTGGCTGGGGATCCAGACTTCCAGGTCGTAGGTCTTGGTGGCGCCGAAGCCCATGTCGCCAGTGCACAGCGCCAGCTTGCGATACGGCAGTTCAAGCAGTTGCAGCACGCGCTCGGCATGGCCGGTGAGTTCATCCAGCGCCTCGAAGGACTTCGACGGCTCGACGATCTGCACCATCTCGACCTTGTCGAACTGGTGCTGGCGGATCATGCCGCGGGTATCGCGACCGGAGGCGCCCGCCTCGCTGCGGAAGCACGGGGTGTGGGCGGTGAGCTTCAGCGGGAGTTGCTTGGCATCGAGGATATCGCCGGAGACAACGTTGGTCAGCGACACCTCGGCGGTGGGGATCAGGTACAGGTCGGCCTGCTCGCCACGGCTGATCTTGAACAGGTCTTCCTCGAACTTGGGCAGCTGGCCGGTGCCCTGCAGGGCCGGTGCCTGCACCAGATACGGGGTGTAGCATTCCTCGTAGCCGTGCTCGCGGGTGTGCAGGTCGATCATGAACTGCGCCAGGGCGCGGTGCAGACGCGCGATGGGCCCGCGCATCAGGGCGAAACGGGCGCCGGAGAGCTTGGCGGCGGTCTCGAAATCCAGCCAGCCGTGCTGCTCGCCCAGGGCCACGTGGTCCTTGACCTCGAAATCGAACGTGCGCGGCGTACCCCAGCGCGACACCTCGACGTTCTGCTCCTCGTCGCTGCCCACCGGCACGGATTCGTGCGGCAGGTTGGGGATGGTCAGCATCAGCGCGTCCAGCTCGGCCTGGATGGCGTCCAGCTCGCGCTTGGCCTGATCCAGGTCACCACCCATGCGGTCGACTTCGGCCAGCAGCGGCGCGATGTCCTCGCCGCGGGCCTTGGCCTGGCCGATGGACTTGGAGCGGCTGTTGCGCTCGGCCTGCAGCTGCTCGGTACGCACCTGGACGCTCTTGCGCTGGCTTTCCAGCGCGTCGATGCGTGCCACATCCAGGTCGTAGCCACGGGTCGCCAGGCGGGCGGCAACGTCCTGCAGCTGGGTGCGTACCAGTTTGTAATCGAGCATGTCTGTTCTCGTCTGTCAGAGTTTGTTCAAAGCCAGGCCCGCCCAGGTGGCCAGCAGGCTGATGACCACGCTGGCCAGGGCATAGCCGAGGGCGGTCGCGAGCTGGCCGCTTTCCAGCAGGCGCAGGGTATCCAGGGAAAAGGAGGAAAAGGTGGTCAGCCCGCCCAGGAAGCCGACGATCAGGCCGGCACGCAGCTCCAGCGGCAATTCCGGGCGCAGCAGGAACAGGCCGAAGAGATAGCCGATCAGCAGGCAGCCGACAAGGTTTACCGCCAGGGTGGCCAGGAAAAAATGCTGCGGCCAGTGGGCGGTCACCCAGTTGGCGGCGGCAAGCCGCAGCAGGCTGCCCAGCGCGCCACCGCCCGCCACAGCGAGCACGACACTGATCATGGGCGCCTCCGCTGCCGGGTGCTGTTGCGATCCAGCGCGGCCAGGTGCTCGAGCTTGTCGCGGATCTTCAGCTCCAGGCCGCGCGGCACCGGCTGGTAGTAACGGCGCGGCTCGAGCGCTTCGGGGAAATAGTCCTCGCCGGCGGCGTAGGCGTCCGGCTCGTCGTGGGCGTAGCGGTACTCCTCGCCGTAGCCCAGCTGCTTCATCAGCTTGGTGGGCGCATTGCGCAGGTGCAGCGGCACTTCCAGCGAGCCGGAAGCCTCCACGTCGCGCCGCGCCGCGTTGTAGGCGGTGTACACGGCGTTGCTCTTCGGCGCGCAGGCCAGATAGACGATCGCCTGGGCCACGGCCAGTTCGCCTTCCGGGCTGCCGAGGCGTTCCTGCACATCCCAGGCATTCAGGCACAGGGTCAGCGCGCGCGGGTCGGCATTGCCGACTTCCTCGCTGGCCATGCGCACCACGCGCCGGGCGATGTACAGCGGGTCGCAGCCGCCATCGAGCATGCGGGCGAACCAGTACAGGGCGGCGTCCGGGTTGGAGCCGCGCACCGATTTGTGCAGCGCGGAGATCTGGTCGTAGAAGGCTTCGCCACCCTTGTCGAAGCGCCGCCGGGTGTCGCCGAGCAGGTTCTGCAGGGCTTCCGGGCTGATGGCCTCGCCGTCCTCGACCAGGTCGGAGGCGTTCTCCAGCAGGTTGAGCAGGCGGCGCCCATCGCCGTCGGCGGCGGCCAGCAGGATCTGCAGGCTTTCCTCGGGCAGGCTGAGCCGGCGGGCGCCCAGGCCCTTCTCTTCGCTCAGGGCGCGCTGCACCAGCTTGCGCAGCGCCGCCTCGTCGAGGCTTTTCAGCACATAGACACGGGCGCGGGACAGCAGCGCATTGTTCAGCTCGAAGGACGGGTTTTCGGTGGTGGCGCCGATGAAGATCAGCGTGCCGTCTTCCACATAGGGCAGAAAGGCGTCCTGCTGGCTCTTGTTGAAGCGGTGCACTTCATCGACGAACAGGATGGTTCGTCGGCCAGACTGGGCGGCATGCTGCCGGGCGATTTCCACGGCCTGACGGATTTCCTTCACGCCGGACAGCACGGCGGAAATCGTCTCGAAGTGCGCGTCGGAAACCTGCGCCAGCAGCCGCGCCAGGGTGGTCTTGCCGACCCCGGGCGGGCCCCAGAAGATCATCGAGTGCAGCGCGCCCTGTTCCAGCGCCTCGCGCAGCGGCTTGCCGCGCGCCAGCAGGTGTTCCTGCCCAACGTACTCGTCCAGATTGGCCGCGCGCAGGCGAGCGGCCAGGGGCTGGGCGGGAGGGGTTTGCTGGAACAGGTCCATGGAAACGCTGGCATGCCTCGGTTAATCGTGAATCACATCGGTTCCCGGCGGCGGCTGGAAACTGAACAGTTTCTGCTCCAGCGGCAGGTTCATCCGCACGCCGGAAAACAGGATGTTGGTGCGCTGGCCGACGCTGTCGATCAGTTGCATGTCGTTGATCACGCCATTGCGAAACGACAGGCGCAGGTTATCGAACAGGCTGTCCTTGGCCTTGGGCCGCAGGATGAAATCGGCCACGCCGCTGGTTTCCTGATAGCTGACCTCGAAATTGTCGCTGATCCGCGACACGTCGCCAGACAGCAGCAGCGCCGGGGTATGGGTCAGGCGCTGATCCAGCTTCTGGATGGTCACCTGCTCCAGGTCCGGGTCATACAGCCAGACCTGCTTGCCGTCGGAGACCAGCAGCTGTTCCAGCGGCGGATCGGTATGCCAGCGGAACTGGCCGGGGCGCTTGAGCGCCATCTCGCCGGTGGATTCCTGCAGGTTGGTGCCGGAGGCATCCAGGGTCAGCTGAGAGAAACGCCCCGACAGGGTCTGGGATTTTCCGAGCAGGTCAGTCAGCCGCTTCACCGCGGCGGCATTGTCCGCCTGCGCGGGAAGGACGGCAAGGCCAACGGCCAGTATCAGAAGGCGCAACAGGTTCATTGAATTCCTCGCAGTCAGTCGCGGATCGGCGCCGGCGCAATCACTTCGCGCGAGCCGTTGGTGTTCATGGGCGTCACGACCCCGGCCATTTCCATGGCCTCGATCATGCGCGCGGCGCGGTTGTAGCCGATCTTCAGCTTGCGCTGCACGGCGGAAATGGAGGCGCGCCGGCTTTCGGTGACGAAGCGCACCGCCTCGTCGTAGAGCGGATCTTCCTCGCTGCCCTCGCCGCCTTCGCTGCCCCCCTCGAAGCTGCCGGCGCCGCCTTCGTCGGCACCGGACAGGATGTCCTCGATATAGTCGGGGGCGCCGCGCTGCTTCCAGGCCTCTACGACCCGGTGAACCTCGTCATCGGACACGAAGGCGCCATGCACGCGCATCGGCAGCCCGGTGCCCGGCGGCAGGAACAGCATGTCGCCGTGGCCGAGCAGCTGTTCGGCGCCACCCTGGTCGAGGATGGTGCGCGAGTCGATCTTGCTGGACACCTGAAACGCCATGCGCGTCGGGATGTTGGCCTTGATCAGACCGGTGATCACGTCCACCGAAGGACGCTGGGTGGCCAGGATCAGGTGGATGCCGGCGGCGCGGGCCTTCTGGGCGATGCGCGCGATCAGCTCTTCCACCTTCTTGCCGACGATCATCATCATGTCGGCGAATTCGTCGACCACTACCACAATGGTCGGCAGCTTCTTCAGCAGCGGCGGCTCGTCCTCGAAGTTCTGCCGCTTGTACAGCGGGTCGGTGAGCGGCGTGCCAGCTTCCTCGGCTTCCTTGATCTTGCGGTTGAAGCCGGCGAGGTTGCGCACGCCCATGGCGGCCATCAGCTTGTAGCGCCGCTCCATCTCGGCGACGCTCCAGCGCAGCGCGTTGGCGGCCTCCTTCATGTCGGTAACCACCGGGCACAGCAGGTGCGGAATGCCTTCGTAGATGGACAGCTCCAGCATCTTGGGGTCGATCATGATCAGCCGCGCGTCTTCGGGCGTGGACTTGAACAGGATCGACAGGATCATGGCGTTGACGCCCACCGACTTGCCCGAACCCGTGGTGCCGGCCACCAGCAGGTGCGGCATCTTGGCCAGATCGGCAAACACCGGGCGGCCGCCGATGTCATGCCCCAGCGCCAGGGTGACCGGCGACTTGGCGCTTTCGTACTCCGGCGCGGAGAGCACCTCGGAGAAGTGCACGATCTGCCGGTCTTCGTTGGGAATCTCGATGCCCACGGTGGTCTTGCCGGGAATGACTTCCACCACGCGCACGCTGATGATCGCCAGGGAGCGCGCCAAGTCCTTGGCCAGGTTGGAAATGCGGCTGACCTTGATGCCGGGCGCCGGCTGGATCTCGAAACGGGTGATCACCGGGCCGGGGTAGACGTTCTCGACCGTCACCTCTACACCGAACTCCTTGAGCTTGAGCTCCAGCAGCCGCGACATGGCTTGCAGCGCTTCTTCCGAATAGCCGCTGGCCTTCTTTTCCACCGCATCGAGGATGGACAGCGGCGGCAGGGTGCCTTCCAGCGCATTGGCGGGAACCGCGGCGGGTTTGAGCTTGGGTGTCGCGAAAACCGGGTCATCCAGCCGCGGCGGAGGCGGCAGCTCACTGATCACTGGCGCTTTGCGCGGCACAGGTTCTACGGCCGGCGGCTGTGCTGCCCGGAGCTTGGGCGCCGCCACCGGCTTCTTCTCGCGAGCCAGCAGCCGCTGACGCGCACGCTTGAGCTCCTCGGCGTCCTCCAGCAAGGGCGGCTCGACAGCGTCGCCCAGCACCGGCTCCTCGACCCTCCGTGATACCACCGGTTGGGCGGCGCGCGAAGCCTGGCGCGTCGTCCACCAGTTTGCGATGGCGCTCTGGATCAGCTCGCCCAGGTCCAGGACGATCTTGCCCAGCAGGTCCATGACGCGGAACCAGGAGAGATCGGTGAATACCGTCAGGCCGAACAGGAACAGGGCTAGGAACATCAGGGTGCTGCCCTGCACGTTCAGGGTCTGCTCGGCCAGGTAGCCGAGGCTTTCCCCCAGGGCGCCGCCCGCAGAGGCCGGCAGCCAGGCCGCCGGTTCAAAATGCAGATGCGCCAGCGCCGCCCCGGAAAGCACCAGGAAGACCAGGCCGATAGCCCGCCAGGAAATCAGCCAGCCACTCACATGCCAGGATGCATGGCGCAGCTGGAACATGCGCCAGCACTTGAGCGCCAGCAGCACGGGAAACAGATAGGCGAAATAGCCAACCCCACCAAACAGCAAATCGGCGAACCAGGCACCGGCCCGTCCGGCGGCGTTCTGCACCTGATCGACCCGCCCGCTGCGGAACAGACCCGGATCGGTGCGTTCGTACGTCAGCAGGGCCATGATCAGGTAGAGGCAGAGCGCGCCCATGGCAATCAGGGCGCCCTCCTTCAGGCGCACCGGCAACTGCCGGCGCCATTCGGGAGTCTCAACACTGCGGGTGGAAGTTTTCTTCAAAACGCGTTTCCTGCATCTGGGGCGGGCGTGGATCAGGTCGCATTCTACGGCTTTGCACGCCCGTCGCCACGCAAGCTATCGCCATGATAGAGCGGAGCGCGTTCCCGCGTTCGCAACCTTCGGTGTAGGATTACCGGCAGTTTTTTCGGGCCGGCCTGAATTGGACCACGCACTCTTTATCGAACAAAGGCTTATGAGGTTTTTTTATGAATGAAGTCAAGCATTCGCGGCTGATCATTCTGGGCTCCGGCCCAGCCGGCTATACCGCCGCCGTGTATGCCGCGCGCGCCAACCTCAAGCCACTGGTCATTACCGGCATCCAGCCCGGTGGCCAACTGACCACCACCACCGAGGTCGACAACTGGCCGGGCGATGTCGAAGGCCTGACCGGTCCCGCGTTGATGGAGCGCATGCAGAAGCATGCCGAGCGCTTTGACACCGAGATCGTCTACGACCACATCCACACCGCCGAGTTGCAGCAGCGTCCCTTTATTCTCAAGGGTGATAGCGGCACCTACAGCTGCGATGCGCTGATCATCGCCACCGGCGCCTCGGCTCAATATCTGGGCCTGCCTTCCGAGGAAGCATTCTCCGGCAAGGGCGTGTCCGCCTGCGCCACCTGCGACGGTTTCTTCTATCGCAACCAGGTGGTGGCAGTGGTTGGCGGCGGCAACACGGCGGTCGAGGAAGCGCTCTACCTGGCCAACATCGCCAAGGAAGTGCACCTGATCCACCGCCGCGACAAGCTGCGTTCCGAGAAGATCCTGCAGGACAAGATCCTTGAACGCGCTGCCACCGGCAACATCCGCCTGCACTGGAACCACACCCTGGAAGAAGTGCTGGGTGACAACAGTGGCGTTACCGGCGTACGCCTGAAGGACACCCAGAGTGGCATCGAGAAGACCCTGGATCTGGCAGGCGTATTCATTGCCATCGGTCACAAGCCGAACACCGACCTGTTCAGCGGCCAGCTGAACATGCGCGACGGCTACCTGGTGATCAACGGCGGCATCGAGGGCAACGCCACGGCCACCAATATCCCGGGCGTATTCGCCGCCGGCGACGTGGCCGACCACGTCTATCGCCAGGCGATCACCTCGGCGGGCGCCGGCTGCATGGCCGCGCTGGACGCCGAAAAGTATCTCGACAGTCTCTGATTGAGCGGGCGGCCGTTCGGCCGCCCTCCTCCGCCCATGCTTGCCTGGCTGGATCGAGATACTCTCGACTTCCCTCCCCTCGAACAGGCGCTGCGAGAACCCAATGGGCTGCTCGCGGCGGGCGGCGATCTGCGCCCCGAACGGCTCATCCGAGCCTACCGCCACGGCTGCTTTCCCTGGTTCCAGGACGGCCAGCCGCCGCTCTGGTGGTCGCCCGATCCGCGCACCGTTCTGTTCCCCGAGGAGCTGCACGTCTCGCGCAGCCTTGCCAAGTGCCTGCGCCAGCAGGTGTTTCGTGTCACCTTCGACCAGGCCTTCGCCGAGGTGATCGATGCCTGCGCCGGGCCACGTCGCAACAGCGATGGCACCTGGATCACCCACCCGATGCAACAAGCCTACCGGCAGCTGCACGAACTCGGCATCGCCCATTCGGTCGAAGTATGGCAAGCGGACCAACTCGTTGGCGGCCTGTACGGTCTGGCGATGGGGCAGCTGTTCTTCGGTGAGTCCATGTTCAGCCGGACCACCAACGCTTCCAAGGTCGGCTTCGTCACGCTGGTGCGACACCTGCAGGACTGGGGCTTCGTCCTCATTGACTGCCAGATGCCAACGCGCCACCTGGAAAGCCTTGGCGCCCGCTCCATTCCACGTGCCGAATTCGCCACCTACCTGCACCGCCATCTGGACCAGCCCAGTTCAGCCAGCTGGCGCGCCTAGGCGTTCCAGACCGGCTGACTTACACTCCCCCTCAATCCATTGAGGTAAGCGACCCATGACCGAGCTGGCTCGCCTGAAGTTCTATGCCACCCAGCCCCATCCTTGCAGCTACCTGCCGGGAGAGCAGGCCACCACGCTCTTTCTCGACCCCAGCCAGCCCATGGATGCGCACATGTACGCCGAGCTCTCGGAAATGGGCTTTCGGCGCAGCGGTGATCACCTGTATCGCCCCCACTGCCAGCATTGCAACGCCTGCATCCCTGCGCGCATCCCGGTCACCCGCTTCCACCCCAATCGACAGCAGCGCCGCATCCTCAAGCGCAACGCTGACCTGCAGGTTACATCACGGCCGCCGCACTTCAGCGAGGAGCTCTATGCGCTGTACGCCCGCTATATAGAGCAGCGGCATGCCGACGGCGACATGTACCCGCCCAGCCGCGAGCAGTTCCAGACCTTCCTGGTACGCAACCTGGCCTTTGCCCGCTTCTTCGAGTTCCGCAAGGACGGTTACCTGATGGCTGTGGCGGTCACCGATGTGCTGCCTAACGGCCTTTCCGCTGTGTACACCTTCTACGCGCCGGAAGAGGAACATCGCAGCCTGGGCCGCTACGCCATCCTCTGGCAGATCAACGAAGCCGCACGCCTGGAACTTTCCGATGTCTATCTGGGCTACTGGATCAAGAATTGCCGGAAGATGAATTACAAGACGGAGTACCGCCCCATCGAGCTGCTGGTCAACCAGCGCTGGGTCAGCCTGACCTGAGACTTGGCGTGGCGGGGCATTTTCGGGCACAATGCACGCCGCTTTTGCCAGGGTCCATAGGCGACCCGGCTTTCATGAATACCGAGGGCAATACTGCATGTCGAAAGAAGACAGCTTGGAAATGGAAGGCACTGTCGTCGACACCCTCCCCAACACCATGTTCCGTGTGGAGTTGGAGAATGGGCATGTCGTAACCGCGCACATCTCCGGAAAGATGCGCAAGAACTACATCCGCATCCTGACCGGCGACAAGGTGCGCGTCGAACTGACGCCTTACGACCTCAGCAAGGGCCGCATCACCTACCGCGCCCGCTGAAACCGAGTTGCCCGAACGCCCGGCCCTGCCGGGCGTTTTTGTTTGTGCGCCATTTTCGTGGCAAAAAAAGCCCGGGCATGACCCGGGCTTTTTTGCCACTGGTGATCAGGCGACCTCGGCGCTGGTCTCGTATTCGAAGACCAGCTCATCACCCGCCACATCGATGTGCACCACACCGCCATGCTCGGCCAGCTCGCCAAACAGGATCTCCTCGGCCAGCGGCCGCTTGATCTTGTCCTGGATGAGCCGCGCCATGGGCCGAGCGCCCATCTGTACGTCGTAGCCGCGCTCGGCCAGCCAGCCCCGCGCGGCGTTGCTGACATCCAGCTGCACACGCTTGTCCTCGAGCTGGGCCTGCAGTTCGGTGAGGAACTTGTCGACGATGCTCTTGATGACCTCGTGACTGAGCCGGCCGAACTGGATGATGGTGTCCAGGCGGTTGCGGAACTCGGGCGAGAAGGTCTTCTTGATCACTTCCATGGCATCCGTGGAGTGATCCTGCATCGTGAAACCGATGGAGGCACGCGAAGCGGTCTCGGCGCCAGCGTTGGTGGTCATGATCAGGATGACGTTGCGGAAATCCGCCTTGCGTCCGTTGTTGTCGGTCAGGGTGCCGTGGTCCATGACCTGCAGCAGCAGGTTGAAGACTTCCGGATGCGCCTTCTCGATTTCGTCCAGCAGCAGCACGCAATGCGGCTGCTTGGTGATGGCCTCGGTGAGCAGCCCGCCCTGGTCGAAACCCACATAGCCGGGCGGTGCGCCGATCAGGCGGGACACGGTATGCCGCTCCATGTATTCGGACATGTCGAAGCGCACCAACTCGACGCCCAGCGAACGCGCCAGCTGACGCGCCACCTCGGTCTTGCCCACGCCGGTGGGACCGGCGAACAGGAACGAACCGACTGGCTTGTCCGGCGCCTTGAGCCCTGCGCGGGACAGTTTGATGGCCGTGGCCAGCGAGTCGATGGCCTCGTCCTGGCCGAACACGGTGAGCTTGAGGTCACGCTCCAGGTTGCGCAGCAGCTCCTTGTCGGAGCTGGAAACATGCTTGGGCGGAATGCGCGCAATCTTGGCAACGATGTCCTCGACCTGCGCGACATCGACGCATTTCACTCGGCGGTCGGCCGGCTGCAGGCGCTGATAGGCGCCCGCTTCGTCGATCACGTCGATGGCCTTGTCTGGCATGTGCCGATCATTGATGTAACGGGCAGCCAGCTCGGCGGCGGCGCGTAGCGCTTCGTCGGTATACTCGATCTCGTGGTGGCTTTCGAAGCGGCCCTTGAGTCCGCGCAGGATACCGATGGTGTCTTCGACCGAGGGCTCGGTGACATCCACCTTCTGGAAGCGCCGCGCCAGTGCCCGGTCCTTCTCAAAGATGCCGCGGAATTCCTGGAAGGTCGTGGAGCCGATGCAGCGGATCTCGCCGGACGACAGCAACGGCTTGAGCAGATTGGAAGCATCCATCACCCCGCCCGAGGCCGCGCCGGCACCGATGATGGTGTGGATCTCGTCGATGAACAGGATGGCGTGCGGCCGCTTGCGCAATTCGTTGAGCAGTGCCTTGAAGCGCTTTTCGAAATCGCCACGGTACTTGGTCCCGGCGAGCAGCGCGCCCAGATCCAGGGAATAGACGACGCTATCGGCCAGCAGATCGGGCACCTGGCGATCAACGATACGCTTGGC
>NZ_JBOY01000083.1:0-11055 GCF_000647775.1 Pseudomonas sp. RL
TGGTCCCTCATCCCCGACAGGCACAAACATACAAGCGAATTCATTCGCGAGCTTATGGGCGCGGCCGCACCTAGCCGGCCGCCAAAAAGCTCGCGGACAAGTCCGCTTCTACAGAAGAACGGCCCCGCGCAAACCCTGTGGGAGCGAATTCATTCGCGAGCTTCTGGGTGCGGTCGGCCGCCAGGCCGGCCCGATGCAGCGCTTGCTTCTTGTGCACCAGGTCCGCCTCCGCCGGTCCGAAGTTGATCGAGGTCAATGGCATTCTTGTGCTTCGCCACTAGATTCAGCACAACATGTTGTGTTTTGAGTTTTCGTTGAATCTATATGTAGGAGTGAGGAGCAGATGCCGGACAGGGTGATCAGGCGCAGCGGCGAGCGCGTGCCGTTCGATGGCGAGCGTATCCGCCTGGCCATTGCCGCCGCGGGGCGGGCCAGTGGCGAGTTCGACGATCGGCAGGCGGCGCAGTTGGCGCAGGGCGTGGTGGTGCGCCTGCCGGCGACGGGCGCGGTGGAGCTGGAAGCGGTCCAGGACCTCGCCGAGCAGGCGCTGATGGAGGCCGGCCACTACGCCAGCGCCAAGGCCTTCATCCTGCATCGGGCCCGCCACGGTCGCATGCGCCGCGACCGCAAGGCGCTGGTCGACGTGGCCGCCTCGATGAACGAATACCTGTCGCGCGAGGACTGGCGGGTGCGCGCCAACGCCAACCAGGGTTATTCGCTGGGCGGGCTGATCCTCAACGTGTCCGGCAAGGTCACCGCCAACTACTGGCTGGACGAGGTGTACAGCCCGGCCATCGGCGCGGCGCACCGCGAGGGCGACCTGCACATCCACGACCTCGACATGCTGGCCGGCTACTGCGCCGGCTGGTCGCTGCGAACGCTGCTCAACGAGGGCTTCAACGGCGTGCCTGGCCGGGTCGAGGCGGGGCCGCCGAAACACCTGTCCAGCGCCCTGGGGCAGATGGTCAACTTCCTCGGCACCCTGCAAAACGAATGGGCCGGCGCCCAGGCGTTCAGCAGCTTCGATACCTACCTGGCGCCCTTCGTGCGCAAGGACCGCCTGGGCTACGAACAGGTGCGCCAGGCCATCCAGGAGTTCATCCACAATCTGAACGTGCCGTCGCGCTGGGGCACCCAGACGCCGTTCACCAACCTGACCTTCGACTGGGTGTGCCCCGAGGACCTGCGCGAGCAGATCCCCTGCATCGGCGGCGAGGAAATGCCCTTTGCCTACGGCGAGCTGCAGGCCGAGATGGCGCTGATCAACCGCGCCTACATCGAGGTGATGATGGCCGGCGACGGCCTGGGCCGGGTGTTCACCTTCCCGATCCCGACCTACAACATCACCCACGACTTCCCCTGGGACAGCGACAACGCCACGCGCCTGTTCGACATGACCGCGCGCTACGGTCTGCCGTACTTCCAGAACTTCCTCAACTCGGACATGCAGCCCAACCAGGTGCGCTCCATGTGCTGCCGCCTGCAGCTGGACGTGCGCGAGCTGCTCAAGCGCGGCGGCGGGCTGTTCGGCTCGGCCGAGCAGACCGGCTCGCTGGGCGTGGTGACGATCAACTGCGCGCGCCTGGGCTATCTGTTCCGGGGCGACGAGCCGGGCCTGTATCGCCAGCTCGACCTGCTGCTTGACCTTGCCTACGAGAGCCTGGAGGTCAAGCGCAAGGTCATCCAGCAGCACATGGACAACGGCCTGTACCCCTACACGAAGCGCTACCTGGGCACCCTGCGCAATCACTTCTCCACCATCGGCGTGAACGGCCTGCACGAGATGCTGCGCAATTTCACCGGCGACCGCGAAGGCCTGCATACCGAGGCTGGCCGGCAACTGGCGCTGCGCCTGCTCGACCACGTGCGCGGGCGTCTGGTGCAGTTCCAGGCAGACAGCGGCCACCTCTACAACCTGGAGGCCACGCCCGCCGAGGGCACCACCTACCGGTTCGCCCGGGAAGACCGCAAGCGCTACCCGGACATCCTCCAGGCCGGCAGCGTCGAGGCGCCGTACTACACCAACTCCTCGCAGCTACCGGTGGGCTTCACCGATGACCCCTTCGAGGCGCTGGAGCTGCAGGACGCGCTGCAGTGCAAGTACACCGGCGGCACCGTGCTGCACCTGTACATGGCCGAGCGGATTTCCTCCGCCGAGGCCTGCAAGCAGCTGGTGCGCACCGCGCTGAGCCGCTTTCGCCTGCCGTACCTGACCGTCACGCCGACCTTCTCGATCTGCCCGGTGCACGGCTACCTGGCCGGCGAGCACGAGTTCTGCCCGCGCTGTGACGAGGCACTGCTGCGCAAGCAGGCGTGCTGCGCCTGAATCGACTTCCCCCAACCCAAGGAGATCTCCATGAGTACGCAACTTCCCCAGGAACAACGCCAGCGCTGCGAAGTCTGGACCCGGGTGATGGGCTACCACCGTCCGGTGGCGGCCTTCAATCCCGGCAAGCAGTCCGAACACCGTGAGCGCCGCCACTTCACCGAGTCGGCGGCCAACGGTCGCTCCGCGTGAGCACCACGCTCAGGGTCGGGGGGCTGGTCCCCCTGACCACCCTCGATTTCCCCGACCACCTGGCCTGCGTGCTGTTCTGCCAGGGCTGCGGTTGGCGCTGCCGCTACTGCCACAACCCGCAGCTGATCCCGGCGCGCGGCGACACGTCACTGGCCTGGGCGGACCTGCTGGCCTTCCTGGAGCGGCGCGTTGGCCTGCTGCAGGCGGTGGTGTTCAGCGGCGGCGAGCCGACCCAGCAGGCGGCGCTGGCCGCCGCCATGGCCCAGGTGCGCGAGCTGGGCTTCAAGGTCGGCCTGCACAGCGCCGGCATCAAGCCGCAACGCTTCGCCCGGGTGCTATCGCAGGTGGACTGGGTGGGCTTCGACGTCAAGGCGCCGCCCGGGCATGGGCAGACGATCACCGGGGTGGCGGACAGCGACCGCGCCAACTGGCAGAGCCTGGAACGGCTGCTGGACAGCGGCGTCGCCTACGAATGCCGCACCACCTTGCACTGGCAACTGCTGGACGCCGAGCGCCTCTGGGCTCTGGCCTGCCGGTTGGCCGAATGCGGTGTCCAGCGCTTCGTGCTGCAGCCGGTGCGCAGCGCGCGGATGCTGGACGCCAGGCTGGGCCCGAGCCTCGCGCCGGCCGATTGGCCAGCGCTGCGTCAGCGGCTGGAAAACCTATTCCCGGCCTTCGAGGTGCGCGGCTGACTCACTTCACCACGCGCAGTTTCGGTTTCGGCTCCGGTGGCGGCGGGGTGGGGCGCATGCGGTCGCTGGCGATGATCTGGCGCATCTCCTCCAGCAGCTCGTCGGCCTGTTCGCTGGAAAAGTCCTCGTGGTGGCGCTTCTTCAGGCCGTAGGAGCTGAGCACCACGTGCACGTTGGCGGTCACGCCGTGCTGCTCCAGGCAGGCGCGCACACACTGCAGCTGGCAGCCATCGATGGCCAGGATCGGTCGCTGCGAGTTGGCCTTGCTGACCAGCGAGGCGACCCGGCCGCCCACCCCGGCGATGCAGGACATTTCCGCCAGGCCGCCACGGTCCAGGCGCACTGCCAGGGTGTTGGCCAGCTGCGCAACGTTGGAACAGCCGGAGCAGGAGTAGACCAGGGGGAGCTTGGGATCGGGCATGACGCGCCTCCTGCTGGCGAGCTACTGAATGAAACCGGTCAGGGCGGGCGTGTCCAGCACGCGGATGCTGCGGCGTTCCATGGCGATGATGCCGGCGTCCATCAGGCGGTGCAGGATGCGCGAGAAGGTCTCCGGCTGGATGCCCAGCTGCGAGGCGATCAGGCGCTTGGGCACGTGCAGCTGCACCAGGTTGGCGCCGTCCTGCAGTTCCTGGTTGAGGTAGCGCGCCACCCGCTGGCTGGCGTTGGCCATCGCCAGGGTGTCGATCTCGTCGAGGAACTGCTGCATGCGCTGGCTGAAACGCCCCAGCAGGTTCAGGCACAACTGCGGCTGTGCTTCCAGCAGGCGTCGGTAGTGCAGGCTGTCCAGGCTCACCAGCGAGCTGGTCTTCAGGGCGCTGGCGCTGAACGGGTTGCACTCCTGGCCGCTGAACATCAGCGTCTCGCCGAAGCTCTGTCCGGGCTGGATGATCTCCACCAGCTTTTCCTGGCCTTCCATCAACACGCGGGTCAGCTTCATCTGGCCCTGCACCAGCACGTAGAAGCGCTCGGCCGGCTCGCCCTGATGCAGCAGGCATTCGCCAGCGTCCAGCCGGCGCTGGATGGCCAGCCGGCAGACTTCCTGGAACGGTCCCTCCGCCAGCCCTTCGAACAGCGGGTGTTGGCGGAGCGTGGTGAGTATTTCCGTGTCGGTCAGCATGCGCACCTCTAGGATCGGTTCCCGTTTCGGCGTCGGTCGTGAAGCCGTGCCAAATGGCGCCATGCCATACGACCGGATGGGCCGAGCCCATGCTAGGGAGGCGTTGGCGAGGCGACCATTCCCCCGTGGCACTACCTCCAAAGGGGCATGGCCAGTGGGTGCGACCTAGTGTCGCCGCTCCGGTGCGCGAATCCGCTTGATCTTGATCAGTTTGCTCGGATTTAGCCGAGGGGCATCGACCGGGCGACCTTGACCAACGACAACGGCGGCCCGCCGGACGCGTGCTAATCAGGCCGCGATTCTTTCGGGAGTAGGCCCATGGACATTCACCAACTGCTGGACAACAACCGCCACTGGTCGGCCACGCTGCGCGCCCGCGACCCCGAGTTCTTCGCCCGGCTGGCCCGCCAGCAGCGGCCGGAGTTTCTCTGGATCGGCTGTTCGGACAGCCGCGTGCCGGCCAACGAGGTGGTCGGGCTGCTGCCCGGTGAACTGTTCGTGCACCGCAACGTCGCCAACATGGTGGTGGCCACCGACATGAACCTGCTGTCGGTGCTGCAGTACGCCGTCGATGTGCTGCGGGTGCGCGAGATCATCGTCTGCGGCCACTACGGCTGCGGCGGCGTGCGTGCCGCCCTCGGACACGCCGCCCTGGGACAACTGATCGACAACTGGCTGCGCGCGATCAAGGCGCTCTACCACCAGAACCTGGAACGTTTCGCCGGGCTGGACGAGGAGCAGGCGGTGAACCTGCTCTGCGAGCTGAACGTGCAGCGTCAGGTGCGCAACGTCTGCCACACGCCGATCGTGCAGGGCGCCTGGCTGCGCGGCCAGCCGCTGGCCGTGCACGGCTGGATCTACGGGCTGGACGACGGACGGGTGAAGGACCTGGAGGTCACCGTGGACAGCCCGGCGCAGCTGGACGAGACCTTTCGCTACGAACCGTAGGGTGGCTTGCGCGTTATCGATCCACCGTGCGTGCCATAGGCGCGCCATGCCGGCGCGTTGGTGGACAAGGAAAACGTTGTCCACCCTACCGGTCCCGACAGCCCGGCGCAGATCGTAGGGTGGATCGCGCTCCACCGATCCACCGTGCGTGCCGCAGGCACGCCATGCCGACGCGATGGTGCGGGGTGGGGGGCGCTAGCGCAGATGCTCCAGCGCCCACACTGCCGCTTCCACCCGGCCGCGCAGGCCGAGTTTGTGCAGCAGGTTCTTCACGTGCACCTTCACCGTGCCCTCGGTGATGCCCAGCTTGTTGCCGATCATCTTGTTGCTCAGGCCGGCGGCGATCATCTTCAGTACCTGGCGCTCGCGGTCGGTGAGGTCGGCCTGGCTCGGTCCCTGGGGGCTGCGCAGCGCCTGGGCCAGCACGCTGGTCAGGGCCGGGCTGATCGCCATCTGCCCCTGTAGCACGCGGTGCAACTGGTCGATCAGCTGTTCGGGCTCCATGTCCTTGAGCAGGTAGCCATCGGCGCCGAAGCGCATGGCGTCGCGCACGTCCTCCTCGGCGTCGGAGACGGTGAACAGCAGCACCTTGCCGGTGAAACCGCGCTCGCGGATCTTCTTCAGCGTCTCCACGCCGTTCATCTGCGGCATGTTGTTGTCCAGCAGGATCAGGTCCGGCTGGAGCTCGGCCAGCGAGTCCAGGGCCTCCTGACCGTTGCCCGCTTCGCCGACCACCTGCAGGTCGTCCTCCAGTTCCAGCAACTGGCGAATGCCGCGGCGCATCATCGGGTGGTCGTCGACCAGCAGCAGGCGGTAGGTCATGTCAGTCTCTCGTGGGGAATCAGGCTCAGGAACACCGGGCGGAAGCGCAGTTGCACCCGGGTACCGCGCGGTTCGCCGGGGCCGATGGCCAGGCTGCCGCCCAGGCTGCGGGCACGTTCCTGCATGATGGTCAGGCCATGGTGCTGGCGCTGGTCGTACTCGCCGGACAGGCCGCGGCCGTTGTCTTCGATCAGCAGCTCCACCTGCTCGCCGTCCTGGCGCAGGGCGACCGTCACCTGGTCTGCGCCGGCATGCCGCGCACAGTTGGACAGCGCCTCGCGGGCCACCTGCAGCACGTGGATCTGCTCGCTGGCCGACAGGGTGAAGGCCAGCGGCTGAACCTGCAAGCGCACCTGGAAGTCACCCCGCTCGGCGAATTCCCGGGTGGTGTCCTGCAGCGCCTGTTCCAGGCCGCCCTCCTGGATGGACAGGCGGAAGGTGGTAAGCAGCTCACGCAGCTGGCGGTACGCCGAGTTCAGGCCCTCGCGGATCTCCTCGCTGACCGCCTCCAGACGCTCCATGGGTTCGCCCCGGCGCATCAGTGTCTGCAGGCGGCTGACCTGCAGCTTCATGTAGGACAGCGCCTGGGCCAGCGAATCATGCAGCTCGCGGGCGATCACCGCGCGTTCCTCGAACAGCAGCAGGCGATGTTCCTGCTCGCGCTGGCGTTCCAGCGACAGCGCGGTGCCGATCAGGTTGGCCAGCGCCTGGATCAGTTCCGCTTCCCAGTCCCGCGCCGGCCGGCCGGCGAAGCTGGCGCGCAGCTCGCCCAGCTCGCTGCCTTGGTTGACCACCGGGCAGGACAGCAGGTTGGGGCTGCCGCGCAGGGTGCACAGGGCGCAGTCCTCCGGTGCGCAGATCTCCCGCACGCGGTCGCTGTGCAGCGCCACCAGCTGCTCGGCCGGCTGGCCGGGCTCGCCGTGCAGGCACAGCGACAGCTGCAGACCGGGCAAGCGGCTGCGGAAGTCCTCCAGCAGGCTGCCCAGGGCATTGGCGTCGGCGGCACCGCTGGCCAGCCGGCGGCTGCTCTGGTAGAGCAGCTGCAGGGCGGCGTTGGCCTGCGCCAGGTTGGCGGTTTCCTCGGCCACCCGGCGCTCCAGGGTCTGGTGCGAGCGCTCGATGGCCTCGGCCATGGCGTTGAAGCTGGCGGCTACCTGGCCGAGCTCGTCCTCGGCGTCGTACTTCACCCGTACCCCGAGATCGCCGGAGCGGAAGCGCTCGTTGGCGGCGACCAGTTCCTGCAGCGGCGCCAGCACCGTGCCCTGCAGCTGGTAGATGCCGACCATCAGCACCACCACGGTGACGAACAGCGCCAGGCCCTGGATGGTCTGCACCCAGCCCTGCTTGGCCTCGCTGCGCTTCTGCAGCAGCAGCACGAAGGCATTCAACTGCTCGACGAAGTTTTCCGCGCGTGGCGGGAAGTCGTCGAAGTCTCCGCTCAGCAGCGCCGGCTTGAGTTCCTCCCGCCAGCGTTGCTGCAGCGCCAGGTAGGCGTCATGCAGATCGGCATTGCTCTTCAGCTCCAGGGTCAGCGCCGGGCTGGCCAGGCGTTCCTCGAACTGCGTGGCCAGCTGGCGCACCTGCTCCGGGCTGTGCTCGGCCTCCAGCTTCCAGGTCATGCGGTAGATGGCCATGCGCAGCGAGCCGGCGGTATTGATGGCCGCGGCATCGCCTTCGCTGAGCTTGGCGATCAGCCCCGAGCTGAGGGCGCTGGCCAGCGCGAAGATCACGATCAGCGACACCGCGACCCCGGCCCGGGCCGGCAGCGAGCCGTTCCACCAGCGTTTTGCCACAGCTACCTCCAAAGAGTTCACGGTGCCGGCGTGGCACCCGGAATGAACCGAAGCGTAAAAGCAAGTCATTGAAAAACAAGGCATTTTCCGAAGAAAACGGGATTACCTCTTTCGGGGTAAGCCGGCCGATCCTAGGAGTGCCACCCCCACGCCCACCATGATTTTCGTCAAGGTTGGCCTGGCCGCCGCGCCCAAGATGGCACCCACACAAGGAGCCTCGGCGAGGTGGATTATGAGTCGTGCGAAGGTACAGCAAGCCCTGGTGCTGAGTATGAGCACCCTGGCGTTTACCGTCTGCTTCATGGTCTGGATGATGTTCGCGGTGCTCGGCGTGCCGATCAAGGAACTGCTCCAGCTCAACGAAACCCAGTTCGGCCTGCTGGCCGCCACGCCGGTGCTCACCGGCTCGCTGGTGCGTCTGCCGCTGGGCATGCTCACCGACCGCTTCGGCGGGCGCGTGGTGTTCTTCCTGCTGATGCTGGCCTGCGTGCTGCCCATCTACCTGATCGCCGAGGCCACCGCCTACTGGCAGTTCCTGGTGCTGGGCCTGTTCGTCGGCCTGGCCGGCGGCTCCTTCTCGGTGGGCATCGCCTACGTCGCCAAGTGGTTCGACAAGGACAACCAGGGCCTGGCCATGGGCATCTTCGGCGCCGGCAATGCCGGCTCGGCGCTGACCAAGTTCCTCGCCCCGGCGCTGATCGCCTGGGGCAGCTGGCAGCTGGTGCCGCAGGTGTTCTCGGCGATCCTGTTCATCACCGCGCTGCTGTTCTGGTTCCTCACCAGCGACAACAAGGCCCACCGAGTGGCCAGCAGCGTGTCGCTGCGCGAACAACTGGCGGCGCTCAAGGACCCGGCCGTGTGGCGCTACTGCCAGTACTACTCGATCGTCTTCGGCGGCTACGTGGCGCTGGCGCTGTGGATGACCAAGTACTACGTGCAGGAATACGGCTTCAGCCTGCAGACCGCCGCGCTGCTGGCCGCCTGCTTCTCGCTGCCCGGCGGCGTGCTGCGCGCTGTCGGCGGCTGGATGTCGGACAAGTGGGGCGCGCAAAGCGTGACCTGGTGGGTGCTGTGGGTGAGCTGGGTGTGCCTGTTCCTGCTCTCCTACCCGCAGACCGATTTCACCATCCAGACCGTCAACGGCCCGAAGACCTTCCACATCGGTCTCAACGCCTGGGTGTTCACCGCACTGATGTTCGTCATCGGCATCGCCTGGGCGTTCGGCAAGGCCTCGGTGTTCAAGTACATCGCCGATGACTACCCGCAGAACATGGGCGCCATCTCCGGCATCGTCGGCCTGGCCGGCGGCCTCGGCGGCTTCATCCTGCCCATCCTGTTCGGCGCCCTGGTGGACCTCACCGGCGTGCGCTCCTCCGCCTTCATGCTGCTGTACGGCGTGGTCTGGGTCTCCCTGATCTGGATGTACTTCAGCGAAATCCGCAAAACCCCCCTCATGGGCCGGGTCAGCCCCCTTGCCCAAGGAGAATGACGATGAGCGTCCTTGAAAAATCCGTCGCCGGCCTGGGTATTCCCCAGGGCCCGGTGCTGCGTGACTGGCGACCGGAAGACCCGGTGTTCTGGAACGCGGTGGGCCAGAAGATCGCCACCCGCAACCTGTGGATCTCGATTCCCGCGCTGCTGCTGGCCTTCGCCGTGTGGATGGTGTGGAGCACCGTCACCGTGCGCCTGAACAGCGTTGGCTTCAGCTTCAGCACCGACCAGCTGTTCCTGCTCGCCGCGCTGCCCTCGGTGTCCGGCGCCACGCTGCGCATCTTCTACTCGTTCATGGTGCCGATCTTCGGCGGTCGACGCTGGACGGCGCTGAGCACCGCCTCGCTGCTGATTCCTTGCCTATGGATGAGCGTCGCGGTGCAGAACCCGGAAACCCCGTACAGCGTGTTCGTGATCATCGCCCTGCTGTGCGGCTTCGGCGGCGGCAACTTCTCGTCGAGCATGTCCAACATCAGCTTCTTCTTCCCCAAGGCGCGCCAGGGCACCGCCCTGGGCCTGAACGCCGGCCTGGGCAACCTGGGCGTGTCGGTGATGCAGTTTGCCGTGCCGCTGGCGGTGCTCGGCGGGCTGTTCGGCAGCTTCGGCGGCGAGCCGCAGCAACTGAGCGACGGCGGTCAGCTGTGGCTGCAGAACGCCGGCCTGATCTGGGTGCCGTTCATTGCCGCGGTGTCCCTGGCCGCCTGGTTCGGCATGCACGACATCGCCGACGCCAAGGCCTCGGTGAAGACCCAGGCGGTGATCTTCCGGCGCAAGCACAACTGGCTGATGTGCTGGCTGTACGTGGGCACCTTCGGCAGCTTCATCGGCTTCTCCGCCGGCTTCGCCATGCTCAGCAAGACCCAGTTCCCGGACATCAACCCGCTGCAGTTCGCTTTCCTCGGCCCGCTGGTCGGCGCCCTGAGCCGCACCCTGGGCGGCATGCTGGCCGACAAGTTCGGCGGCGCGCGCATCACCCTGTGGAACTACGCGCTGATGGCCGGTTTCGTGTTCGTGGTCATGGCCTTCCTGCCGGGTGAGGGCAGCGAGGGCAACTTCTGGGGCTTCCTGGCCGCCTTCATCCTGCTGTTCTTCTTCGCCGGCATCGGCAACGGCTCCACCTTCTGCATGATCCCGGCGATCTTCCGCGGCGAGTGGGAGGCACGCCGCCAGCGTGGCCAGGCCACCGAGGAGCAGGCCAACAAGAACGCCAGCATCGAATCGGCCGCGGTGATCGGCTTCAGCGCCGCCATCGGCGCCTTCGGCGGCTTCTTCATCCCCAAGGCATTCGGCACCTCGCTGGCCATGACCGGCAGCGCCGAGGCCGCCCTGTACCTGTTCATCGCCTACTACCTGAGCTGCATCGCCGTGACCTGGTGGTGGTACGCGCGCCGTGGCGCGGAACGCCCCTGCTAGAGCAACCCGTTTAGTTCATGACAGGGCGCTCCGGCGCCCAGCCTGAGAGGAAACAACGACATGAGTCATCTTCTTGACCAGATGCGCTTCTTCAAGCGCAAGCAGGGCGAGTTCGCCGAAGGACACGGCGAAACCCGCCAGGAGTCCCGCGACTGGGAAAACGTCTATCGCAACCGCTGGCAGTACGACAAGATCGTGCGCTCTACCCACGGGGTGAACTGCACCGGCTCGTGCAGCTGGAAGGTCTACGTGAAGAAC
>NZ_JBOY01000084.1:0-27257 GCF_000647775.1 Pseudomonas sp. RL
AGCATCGGCTGGCGCTGGCACCCGAGCCAGCGCTTCGATCTGCCGCGACTGTGCACGCAACTGGCCAGCCTGCCGTGGCGACGCGCCAAGCTGGTGATGCAGGGCGAGCAGGGGTGGTTCGCCGCCAATGCCCTGGACGGTGCCGAACTGATCCTGCGGCCGAGTGCCTGGCGGCGGGATTCGCGGCTCGAGCTGATCTTCGCCCAGGCGCAGGATTCACAGCGGCTGAACGCCCTGTTCCAAGACTGTCGATTCACTGGATGAGCGGCTGCCGCTAAGATGCCAGCCCGCGTTTCGCGGCCCCGTTCATCTCAGCAGTAGAGACCGCTTATGAATCTGCAACCCTGGGCCCACACCTGTTCCGCCGGCTTTACCCTGCGCGGCTGGCACAGCGCGCCGTCCGGCAAGCCCCTGCTGCACTTCCTGCACGGCAACGGTTTCTGCGGCCGCGCCTACGAGCCCCTGCTGCGCCACCTGGCCGAGCAGTTCGACCTGTGGATCAGTGACGCCCAGGGGCACGGCGACAGCGACCACGGCGGGCGCTTCGTGGGCTGGAACCGCAGCGCCGAGCTGGCGGTGGAGGCCTTCGAGGCCGGTCGTGCAGCGTTCGGCGAGGTGCCGCGCTTTGCCTTGGGCCACAGCTTCGGCGGCGTGCTCAGCAGTCTGATCCTGGCCCGCCAGCCCGCGCTGTTCCAGCGCGCCGTGCTGCTCGATCCGGTGCTGTTCACGCCGAACATGCTGCGCCTCAAGCAGGTCCTCGGCGCGCTGGGCCTCTACGATCGCTTCAACGACAAGGCCAAGCGCGCCCGCGCGCGGCGCAACCACTGGGCGGACGCCGACGAGGCGCGCAGCCGCCTGCGCGGGCGCGGCATCTTCAAGAACTGGGATGAGTCGGCGCTGATCGCCTATGTGGACAACGCCATGAAGCCGCACCCCGAGGGTGGCCTGCAGCTCAAGTGTCATCCCACCCGCGAAGCCGAAATATTCAGTACGGCGCCCAAGGGACTGTGGCGCGCGCTGCGCCAGGTGCGCACGCCCAGCACGCTGATCTACGGCCAGGACAGCTACCCGTTCGTACTCGACTCGGCGCGCCGCTGGCCGCGCCTCAATCCCCAGGTGCAGGCCCGGGCGGTGGAGGGTGGTCACTGCTTCATGCAGGAGCGCCCGCAGGCGACGGCGCGGCTGGTGCAGGATTACCTGCTGGGCCACTGAAGGCGACCTGGCGAGCGCGGTCCAGCGATGGCCAACGCGAGGCGTTGACCATCCTGCGGGGCGGTGTCGTTCGTAGGGCGGTCAGCGCTGTTCTGGCCGCCGGTTCGTGCAACCCCACAAGTTTCGCTGCTCAGCGCGAGCGCTCGCGCTTCCACTGCTCCAGATGGATGACCTGGCCCTGGCTGGCACGCGGTGCCTCCGGCGTCTGCTCGTGGACGGTGCCGGGCTCCTCGGCGGCGCGCGGGCAGGGGTAGGGGTCGAGCTGGATGCCGCCGGGGTACAGGCCGAACATGCGAATGCTGCCGCGATGGCGCTGCTCGCCGGTGACGGTGAATTCGAAGGCGTACTGACGGGCCAGACGGCGGCGGCCGTTGGCATCCGGCAGCCATTTCAGCCCCTGCAGGGCCACGGTGTCGTCGAGCAGCTGCAGATCATGGCGCGTGCAATGCTGCTTCACCGCGTGCAGCGCCCGCTCGCGCACGCCATGGGCATGCCAGAGCCAGGCGGCGGCTGTGCCGGCGCACATCAGCAGGAAGATCGAGGCGAGGGACACGGGGCGGGCTCCGGCAGGGAAGTCGCGCCAGCTTACCGCAAGCAGCACCGCGTTTGCGCTGGCACGGTTTTGCGCGATACTGCGCCGCCTCGATTTCCAGGACCCCCTCGATGAAACGCACGCCCCACCTGCTGGCCATCCAGTCCCATGTCGTGTTCGGTCATGCCGGCAACAGTGCGGCGGTGTTTCCCATGGCCCGCCTGGGGGTCAATGTCTGGCCGCTCAACACGGTGCAGTTCTCCAACCACACCCAGTACGGCCAGTGGACCGGCGAGGTGCTGGCGCCCGCGCTGATTCCGCAACTGGTGGCCGGCATCGCCAACATCGGCGAGCTGGGCAACTGCGACGCCGTGCTGTCCGGCTACCTGGGCAGCGCCGACCAGGGCCGGGCGATTCTCGAGGTAGTGCGCCGCATCAAGGCCGCCAACCCGCGCGCGCTGTACCTTTGCGACCCGGTGATGGGGCATCCGCAGAAGGGCTGCATCGTCGCCCCGGAAGTCAGCGATTTCCTGCTCGAGGAGGCGATCGGCGAGGCGGACCTGCTGTGCCCGAACCAGCTGGAGCTGGACAGCTTCCTCGGCCGCCGGGCGGACTCCCTGGCCGATTGCGTGGCGATGGCCCGCGCCCTGCTGGCGCGCGGCCCGCGTGTGGTGCTGGTCAAGCACCTGGACTACCCCGGCAAGTGCGCCGAGGACTTCGAAATGCTGCTGGTCACTGCCCAGGACGCCTGGCTGCTGCGCCGGCCGCTGCTGGCCTTCCCACGTCAGCCGGTGGGGGTGGGCGATCTGACCTCCGGTCTGTTCCTGGCGCGCCTGCTGCTGGGCGACGAGCCGCTGCAGGCCTTCGAATTCTGCGCTGCCGCCGTGCACGAGGTATTGCTGGAAACCCAGGCCTGCGGCAGCTATGAACTGCAACTGGTGCGCGCGCAGGACCGTCTGGCCCAGCCGCGCGTGCGCTTCCCGGCACATCGGCTATAACCGTTGGGCGGGCCCGCGACGGCCCGCCAGGCCTGCACCGCGACGGCGGGCAAGGCGATACGGAGCGGCGACATGAAGGCAATCCTCGTCCTGGCGTTGCTGGTGCTGGCCGGCTGCGGTGGGCTGCGCATCGACACCAGCCAGAGCTCCGTGGCCCAAAGCAGCCGGGTGCAGTACATCGTGCTGCACTACACCTCCACCGACCTGCCGCGTTCCCTCGAACTGCTGACCCGGGGTGAGGTCAGCGCCCACTACCTGATTGGTGCCGAGCCGCCTGCCGTATACCGCCTGGTGGATGAACAGCGGCGCGCCTGGCATGCCGGTGACAGCGAGTGGCAGGGCCGCACCTGGCTGAACGCCAGCACGCTGGGCATCGAACTGGTCAACCCGGGCTATGAGGAGGACGCCGATGGCAACCGCCACTGGCATCCCTATCCGCGCGCGCAGATCGACGTGCTGATCCGCCTGCTCAAGGAACTGGTGGCGCGCCACGAGCTGCCGCCGGGCAGCATTGTCGGTCACAGTGATATCGCCCCGCAGCGCAAGGTGGACCCCGGCCCGCTGTTCCCCTGGTATCGCCTGGCTGCCGAAGGCCTGATCGCCTGGCCGGACGACGCCCAGGTGGGTATCCGCCAGCGCCTGTTCGCCGCCGTCGGCCTGCCACCCCCTGCCTGGTACCAGCAGCGGCTGGCGACCCTGGGCTATCCCGTGCCCCGGCATGGCGAGCTGGACGAGGCGACCCTCAAGGTGCTGGCCGCCTTCCAGATGAAATACCGACCCTCGCGCCATGACGGCGTTCCGGATGCGGAAACCGCAGCCCTGCTGCAGGTGCTGGCCCCAGCTGCCCAGGTACCCGGTGTGGAAGCGCCTGAGGCCGAGGAGGCCATGTAAGGCGACCGCCCGACAGGTTGTGCCGGCGTCGCGGTGTGGGCGGGCTACGCTCACAGGCGTGGCGGGTGGGCGTATTGGCTGCTCCCGCGTCAGGCGAGGTGTGTGAAGTGATGCATGACCACAAGAAGTGTTCGCCGGGGACTGCTCTGCTGGTGATGGCGATGCTGGGCATCCTGCAAGGCTCTGGTGACGCGCATAAGGACGCCGGGCATCCGTCGGCCTCGGGGGCACATCCGGACGCAGCGGCGGTCCATCCAACAGACACCCGGCAGGCCCGTCAGCAGACACTGCCGGTAGGTCGGCCGGCCAGGCTGGAACGGTCGCAGCCGCCGAGCTGGGTGTTCTAGCGGCCTTGAGTCGCCCACCATCGGGTCAACACGAGGAATACGCCATGCTGAGCTGGGCCATTACCTTCCTGATCATCGCCATCATCGCCGGGGTACTCGGCTTTGGCGGCATCGCCGGGACGGCCACCGGGATCGCCAAGATCCTGTTCATCATCTTCCTGGTGCTGTTCGTCGCTTCCTTCCTGTTCGGACGCTTCCGGGGGCCGTGAGCGTCCGAACCTCAGCGACGGGTCAGGTTCAGGTAAAGCGCACGGCCAGCCGGGCCACGTGCTCACCCTGGAAGCGCGCCAGTGCCAGTTCCTTGCTGCTCGGTTGGCGTGAGCCGTCCGCGGCGGCAATCGTGGCGGCGCCGTAGGGTGAGCCGCCACGCAGTTCGCTGATGTCGTTGAGCTCGGGCGCGCTGTAGGGCAGGCCGACGATGAGCATTCCGTGGTGCGCCAGGGTGTGCCAGAAGGAGGTGATGGTGGTCTCCGAACCACCGCCGGTGCCGGTGGACGTAAACACGCTGGCCAGCTTGCCGATCAGGCTGCCCTTCACCCACAGGCCGCCGGTCTGGTCGAGGAAATTGCGCATCTGCGCGGTCATGTTGCCGAAGCGGGTCGGGCTGCCGAACAGGATGGCGTCGTAGTCGGCCAGCTCCTGGGGCGTGGCCAGCGGCGCCGCCTGGTCGAGCTTGGCGCCCGCCTTGCGGGCGATGTCCTCGGGCATGGTTTCCGGCACGCGCTTGAGCGTCACCTCGACCCCCGACACGCTGCGCGCGCCTTCGGCCACCGCCTCGGCCATCTGTTCGACATGGCCATACATCGAGTAATAGACGACAAGAATCTTCTTCATGGTGTCGCTCTCCACGGTTGGGCCTTGTCAGCGTAGATGACCGACCGGGAGTGCCTCCGTATCATCCCGGCCATTCATCCTTCGAGGGATCGCACGATGCTCAATGGCCTGTGGCTGGGATTCTTCGTCATCGCCGGCCTGGCGGCGCTGGTGCGCTGGCTGGTGGGGGGCGACCCGGCGGTGTTCGCCGCCATGGTGCAGGGCCTGTTCGACATGGCGCGGCTGTCGGTCGAGGTGATGGTCGTGCTGTTCGGCACCCTGACCCTGTGGCTGGGCTTCCTGCGCATCGCCGAGAAGGCCGGCCTGGTGGACGGCCTGGGTCGTCTGCTCGGACCGCTGTTCGCCCGGTTGATGCCCGAGGTGCCGCGCGGTCATCCGGCGCTGGGTTTCATCACCTTGAACTTCGCCGCCAACGGCCTGGGCCTGGACAATGCCGCCACGCCCATCGGCCTCAAGGCCATGCGCGCGCTGCAGGAACTCAACCCGAGCAGCACCACGGCCAGCAATGCGCAGATCCTGTTCCTGGTGCTCAACGCCTCGTCACTGACCCTGCTGCCGGTGTCGATCTTCATGTACCGGGTGCAGCAGGGCGCTGCTGACCCAACGCTGGTGTTCCTGCCGATCCTGCTGGCCACCAGCGCCTCGACGCTGGCCGGCCTGCTCTCGGTGGCACTGATGCAGCGCCTGCGCCTGCGGGACCCGGTGGTGCTCGCCTACCTGCTGCCGGGCGCGCTGCTGCTCGGCGGCTTCATGGCGCTTCTGGCCACCCTGAGCGCCACGGCGCTGGCCGCGCTGTCCTCGCTGCTCGGCAACCTGACGCTGTTCGGCATCATCCTGCTGTTTCTGCTGGTGGGCGCGCTGAAGCGCGTGGCGGTCTACGAGAGTTTCGTGGAGGGCGCCCGCGAAGGCTTCGATGTGGCCAAAAGCCTGTTGCCCTATCTGGTCGCCATGCTTTGCGCCATCGGCGTGCTGCGCGCTTCCGGCGCGCTGGAATTCGGCCTGGACGGCATCCGCTGGCTGGTCGACTGGGCCGGCTGGGACAACCGCTTCGTCGACGCCCTGCCCACCGCGCTGGTCAAGCCGTTCTCCGGCAGCGCGGCGCGGGCCATGCTGATCGAAACCATGCAGACCCACGGCGTGGACAGCTTTCCCGCGCTGCTGGCCGCCACCGTGCAGGGCAGCACGGAAACCACCTTCTACGTGCTGGCTGTGTATTTCGGCGCGGTGGGCATCCAGCGCGCCCGCCACGCGGTGGGCTGCGCGCTGCTCGCCGACCTGGCCGGGGTGCTGGCGGCGATCAGCGTCTGCTACTGGTTCTTCGCCTGAGGCAGGCGCCGGTCCCAGAACTGGCGGGCCAGCAGGCGCAGCCGGTCGGCCTGGCCGCCGACTTCCAGGGCGGCTTCGCGGCTGGCCTGGCTGTGGCCGACGTTGTCGATGTGGCCGTCGCGGATGGCTTCCATGCTCTGGAAGATCACGCCGCAGGCGGCCGACTGCTCCTCCACGGCGCGGGCGATCTGCGCGCTCATCTCGGTGATCGCGGTGACCCGCTCATGCACGTCGAGCAGCGCCTGGCTGGCCAGGGCGGCCTGGGTTTCGCTGCGTTCGGCCTGCGCCTGGCTGTCGTGCATTGCCGTGGCGGCGGTCTCGATCTGCTCCTGCAGGGCACCGAGGATGTCGCGGATCTGCCGGGTGGAGTCCTGGGTGCGGATCGCCAGGTTGCGCACCTCGTCGGCGACCACCGCGAAGCCGCGTCCGGCCTCGCCGGCGCGGGCCGCCTCGATCGCCGCGTTGAGCGCCAGCAGGTTGGTCTGCTCGGCGATGGTGGCGATCACCTCGATCACCGAGGTGATGCGGCTGCTGTGTGCCTGCAGGCCGAGCACCCGTTCGGCGGTCTGCTCGATCTGTCCGGCCAGCGCGGCGATGGCCTGGGCGGTGGCGCCGACCTGCTCCTTGCCGACCTGCGCCGCGTGGTCGCCGAGCGTGGCGGATTCGGCGCTGTGCTGGGCATTCTCGGCGACCGCCTGCACGCTGCCGTTCAGTTGCTCGATGGCGCTGGCGATGTGCTCGGCTTCGGCCTGCTGCCGGCGGGCGCCGCTGTCGCTGCGGCCCACCGTTTCCTGCAACCGTTCGGCTTGTTCGGCCAGCTGGCGCGAGGCGTCGCCCAGCCGGCCGATGATGGCGCCGCTCTCCATGGCCTGCATGCGCAGGGCGAAGGCGACCTCGCCGAACTCGTCGCGCCGGCCGGTGTAGATCCACTGGCTGAGCGGATTGCTGGCGATGCGCCGGGCCTGGCCGAGCAGCGCGCGCCAGGGCGCCAGGCTCAGCCACAGGCTGGCGCCGCGCAGCAGCAGAGCCAGGCCGGCGCAGGCCAGGCCGGCCAGCGGGTCGATGCCCAGGCCCAGCCAGCCGACCAGCAGCACCAGCGCGGCGATCAGCCCGCTCTGCCCGAGCAGATGGCCGAACAGGCCCAGGACCGGGCGACGCAGGGCCGCCGGGCGGCGTCCGGCGGCCAGGTCGGCGTACAGCGTTTGTGCGGCGGCCTCCCATTCGGGGGCCGGCCGGGTGCGGACCGACTGGCATTCCACCACCTGGCCGTTCTCGACGATCGGCGTCACATAGGCGCTGACCCAGTAGTGATCGCCGTTCTTGCAACGGTTCTTGACCAGGCCCATCCACGAGCGGCCCGCCTTGAGGCTCTGCCACAGGTCGGCGAAGGCCGCCTGCGGCATGTCCGGGTGGCGCACGATGTTGTGTGACTGTCCGAGCAGTTCGGCTTCGCTGAAGCCGCTGACCTTGACGAATTCGGGGTTGACCGAGGTGATCACACCCTTGGGCGTGGTGGTGGACAGGATGTTGCTGTCGGCGGCCAGTTCGGTGCGGCGTCCGGTGACGGGAAGATTGAGTTTCATCGCGTGGCTACAGCGCTCGGCACGGCATGGCGCCATAAAAGGGAGGAGGGACGGCTAGATTGCCATTAAAATGACATCGCTGATAAGCCCATTGTTGCTTCCGGCGATGTCATCGTCATGACAGCCGGTCAGCGCAGGCGGCCCCGGCGGCCCTTGCGCGGCGCGCCGACCCGCTTGTGCCAGAACTGCCGGGCCAGTAGGCGCAACTGCTCGGCCTGGCGGCTGACCGCGGCCGCGGCACGATTGCTGTCGTGGTTGTGCACCGCCTGTTGTTCGCTGGCCTGGTGGATGCCTTCGATGCTGCGGTGGATGGCCTCGCTGGCCACGCCCTGCTGTTCGACCGCGCTGGCGATCTGCCCGTTCAGCGCGGTGATGGCGCTGACCTGGGCGTGGATCTCCGACAGCACCTGCGAGGCCTCGGCGGCCTGGCGTTCGCTCTGGCTCACTTCCTCGCTGCCGGCCTGCATGGCGCGTACCGCGCCGTCGACCTCCGTCTGCAGGCCACCGAGAATGTCCTGGATCTGCTGGGTGGAATCCTGGGTACGGATCGCCAGGTTGCGCACCTCGTCGGCGACCACGGCGAAGCCGCGTCCGGCCTCGCCGGCGCGGGCCGCCTCGATGGCGGCATTCAGCGCCAGCAGGTTGGTCTGTTCGGCAATCGCCTCGATCACGCCGATCACCGAGTTGATGCGCCCGCTGCTGGCCTGCAGGTTCTGCACGGCGGCGACCGCGCGCTGCATCTCGCGGGCCAGGCTGGCGATGCGCCGGCCAGTGGCCTGCACCTGCTCCTCGCCACCGCGTGCGGCGCGGTCGGCGGCGCCGGCGGTGCTCGCACAGTGCTGGGCGCTGCGTGCCACTTCCCGCACGCTGGCCGCCATCTCCTCGATAGCCTGGGCGATCTGCCGGGTTTCCTGCTGCTGGCACTGGCTGCTGGCGTCGCTGTGCGCCACCGCGCTCTGCAGCTGCTCGGCCTGTTCGGCCAGCTGGCGCGCCGCCTCGGCCAGGCGCCCGACGATGGCGCCGGCTTCCATGGTCTGCATGCGCAGGGCGAAGGCGATTTCGCCGAACTCGTCGCTGCGGCCGCAGTACACCCACTGGCCGACCGGGTTGACGGCCACCTTGCGGGCTTCGTCGAGCAGCTGACGCAGCGGCGCGAGTATGTGCCAGAGCCCCGCGGCGAACACGCCGAGGCCCGCCGCGCCGCCGGCCAGGGCAATGAACGGATCAGCACCCAGCGCCAGGATCGCCAGGCCGAGCGCGGCGCCCACCGCCAGGCCGCACAGGCCGAGCAGGCGTGCGAACAGGCCGGGGCGCCAGCGCAGCGGCTTGGGTGTGCGGCCGGCGCGCAGGGCCGCGTACACCTGTTCGGCGCTGGCCACCCAGGCCGCTTCCGGGCGGATGCGCACCGACTGGTATTCCACCACCTCGCCATCCTCGACGATGGGCGTGACGTAGGCGCTGACCCAGTAGTGGTCGCCGTTCTTGCAGCGGTTCTGCACCATGCCCATCCACGAGCGGCCGCTTTCCAGGGCGCTCCACAGGCTGGCGAAGGCCGCCGGCGGCATGTCCGGATGGCGCACGATGTTGTGCGACTCGCCGAGCAGCTCCGCTTCGCTGAAGCCGCTGATCTTCACGAACTCCGGGTTGACCGAGGTGATGATGCCCTTCAGGTCGGTGGTGGAGAGGATGTTGATGCTCTCGGGAAGCTCGAGGGCTCGCCCGCTGACGGGGAGGTTGATCTTCACGGCCGCCCCCGGGGGCGCGGTTGCCGGTCTGCTGTTGTCACGTTCTGCGTCCTTTCAGTGAGGCTCGATAGCGAGCGGTGCATCAGTTGACCGGCGCATGCCTCCGGTCGGGTTGCGTCTCGAACAGGCACGCCAGTTGGGCGGCCGGCACCGGGCGGCTGAACAGGAAGCCCTGGGCGTACTGGCAGCCTTCGCGCTGCAGGAACTCCAGATGTTCCTCGCACTCCACCCCCTCGGCGGTGACCGTCAGCCCCAGCGCCTTGCCCAGGCCGATGATGGCGCGGCTGATGGCGAACAGGTCGGGATCGGTATGGGCGCCGAGGATGAAACTCTTGTCGACCTTCAGGCTGTGCAGCGGGAAGCGCTTGAGGTAGCCCAGCGAGCAATAGCCGGTGCCGAAGTCGTCCAGCGCCAGGCGGATGCCCAGGCGGGCGAGGCGGCGCAGGTTGGCGTGCAGTTCCGCGCTGTCCTCCATGAGCACGCCTTCGGTGATCTCCAGTACCAGCGACTCGGGCACCAGTCCGGTTTCCGCCAGCACGTTCATCACTCGGGCGGCGAAACCGGGCTGTAGGAGCTGGCGGTTGGAGAGGTTGACCGAGCAGCTGAGCAGCGGCTGGCCGGCCAGCTGCCATTCGCGCACCTGACGGCAGGCCTCGCGCAGCACCCAGTCGCCGACCCGGATGATCTCCCCGGACTCCTCGAGCACCGGAACGAAGCTGCCGGGCTCGACCGGCCGGCCGTTCTGCCGCCAGCGCATCAGGGCTTCCACGCCACGCAGCTGCGGGCGGCCTTCGTCGATGCGGTAGATGGGTTGGTAGTAGAGCTCGAATTCGTCTCGGCTGAGCGCCTGAGCCAGGGCGTTTTCCAGTTCCAGGCGATGCTGCGCCGCCGCCTGCAGTTCGCTGCTGTAGCGGGCGTACTGGGCCTTGCCGGCGCTTTTGGCGCGGTACAGCGCCAGGTCGGCGGCCTGCAGGGCCTCGCGCACCTGGCCGGGCTGGTTCAGCGGTGCGATGCCGATGCTGGCGCTGACCATCAGCTCGTGGCCGGCTACCTGCAGCGGGTCCTGCAGGGTATCAAGGATGGCCTGGGCGACCCGTTCCGCGTCCTGGTTGGTGCGGATGTTGTGCAGCAGCACGACGAATTCGTCGCCGCCGAAGCGTGCCAGGTGGTCGCCGTGGCGCAGGCAGCGCTGCAGGCGCTGGGCGATCTGGATCAGCACCTGATCGCCGACGCTGTGGCCCAGGCTGTCGTTGATCAGCTTGAAGCGGTCGAGATCGACGAACAGCAGCGCGGCCACCTCCTGTTCGCCGTGCAGTTGCCGCTGTTCCAACTGGTGCAGCAGCTCGTCCAGGCGCGTGCGGTTGGCCAGCCCGGTCAGCGGGTCATGGCGCGCGGCGTGGCGCAGGCGCTGCTCGGCCAGCTTGCGTTCGCTGATATCGGTCTGCGAGCCGGTCAGGCGCAGGCCACCGTTGCGGTCGCGCTCGGCGATGCCGCGTACCAGCACCCAGGCGTAGCCGCCATCGCCGCGGCGGATGCGGTATTCGTGCTGCAGGGTGGCCGTCTCGCCGCGCAGGTGGGTGTCGATGGTCTGGCGCAGGGCGGGCAGGTCGTCCGGGTGTACGCGATTGAACCAGCTCTGGCTGCTGTCGGTGAGCGTGTCGCGGGTCAGCCCGAGCATGCTCGCCCAGCGTTCGGACACGTACAGGCGGTCGTACTCCACGTCCCAGTCCCACAGGCCGTCGTTGGCGCCGCGCATGGCGCGGGCGAAGCGCGCCTCGCTGTCTTCCAGCGCCTGGCGCTGGGTGGCGGCGTAGGCGTCCACGGCCATCGAGATGTCGAAGAACACCGCCTTGAGCAGGCTGGCGAACAGCGGCAGGTGCTCGCTGTCGGCGAACAGCTCGGCCAGCAGTCTGTCCAGGTACAGGCGATAGGCGCCCAGGTACCACTTCATCTCCAGGCCGATGCGCTCGTGCACCATGCCCACGCGCAGGCGCTCGTGCACGTAGCGGTAGTCGTAGGGGCCGGCGAACAGGCTGCGGTAGTACTCGCGCTGGCTGCCTTTCAGGCGCCGCAGAGTGTTTTCGTCGCGCAGCAGGCGCGACAGCGGTTCGAAGCCCTGCAGATAGACGTAGAGGCTGTCGACGAAGTCGTCATGGAAGCCGCGCAACGCCTCGGCGTGCTGGTTGAGCCGGGCACCGTCGGCGGGGGTCCAGTCCAGGTAGCGGATGCGCGTATGGATCTCGGCGCGGTCAAGGCCGATGCGCTGGAAAAGCGGCTTGAGTTCCTGCTCTGGACTCATGATGTCCCCGTGGCCGTGCCGGTTCGTTGGCAGCAGAATCCGGTGTTATCTGGCACAAAGCCATCAAGTTAATCAGGGTGAAGAACGGGCCTTTTGATCTGGATCAGCAAACCACAGCGAACCCTTGATAGTCGGTTCGGTCGACTCAGACGGGAATTGCGGCGGCGTTTCGGTATAGAGTTACTCCCGACGACCCGCGCCCCACGAAGGCGGTCGTACCCATGACAATCAGAAGAAGGAGCTAACCCCATGAAAGGCCAATCCTTGGCATGGGCCCTGACGGCCACTCTGGCCACTGCCCTGGGCGGTACCGCCTCGGCACAGGCGCAAGATCGCTATGTCACCATCGGCACCGGTGGCCAGACCGGCGTCTATTACGTCGCGGGCCAGTCGATCTGCCGCTTCGTCAATCGCAACGCCGAAAACCTCAAGTGCAATGCGCCGGCCAGCGGCGGCGGCGTGGCCAACGTCAATGGCCTGCGCAGCGGTGAGTTCAACTTCGGTGTCATGCAGTCCGACCATCAGTACAAGGCCATGCAGGGCCTGGCGCCATTCGAGAAGGAAGGCGCGATGGGCGACCTGCGCGCGGTGTTCTCGCTGCAGAGCGAGGTGTTCACCGTGCTGGCGCGCCGCGACGCCAACATCAAGGGTCTCGACGACCTCAAGGGCAAGCGCGTCAACATCGGCAACCCGGGCTCCGGCCAGCGCGACACGCTGGAAGAGATCATGAAGGTCAAGGGCTGGGACAAGTCGGTGTTCTCCCTGGCCGCCGAGCTCAAGCCGGCCGAGCAGGCCAGCGCGCTGGGCGACAACAACATCGACGCGATGACCTACTTTGTCGGCCACCCCAACGGCGCCATCCAGGAAGCTACCACCACCGTCGACGCGGTGCTGGTGCCGATCACCGGCCCGGAGATCGACACGTTGCTGGCCGAGAAGCACTACTACACCAAGGCCGAGGTGCCCGGCGGCCTGTACAAGGGTAACGACCAGGCCACCCCGTCCATCGGTGGCAAGGCGGTGCTGTCCACCACCAGCAAGGTCGATCCGGAAGTGGTCTACCAGCTGGTCAAGGCGGTGTTCGAGAACATCGACCGCTTCAAGCGCCTGCACCCGGCCTTCGCCGATCTCAAGCCGGAAGACATGATCAAGGTCGGTCTGACCGCGCCGCTGCACGAGGGTGCCGAGCGCTACTACAAGGAACGCGGCTGGCTGTAACCGGAAAGCGGAGCTCGCTCCGTTGCTTACTGAAAACCCGCGTGCCGAGGCCGGCAGCGGGTTTTCTTGGTCTCCGCCTCTGAGAAACAGGCCTTCCCGCCATGCAAGACAAGACTCTCTCCACCCAGGAACTGATCGCCCAGGACGTCGGCGCCCGCCTGCCGCAGGGGCCGATGGCCCAGGCGATCGCCGGGCTGGCGCTGCTCTGGTCGCTGTTCCAGCTGTGGATCGCCTCGCCGCTGCCGTTCGTGTTCGGCGTCGGGGTGTTCAACGACACCGAAACCCGCTCCATCCACCTGGCCTTCGCCCTGCTGCTGGCCTTCCTGGCCTACCCGGCGTTCAAGCGCTCGCCGCGCGACCGGGTGCCGCTGCTGGACATCGCCCTCGGCCTGGTGGCCGCTGCCAGCGCTGCGTACCTGTTCATCTTCTACCAGCAACTGGCGCTGCGCCCCGGCAGCCTGACCACCGCTGACCTGGTCACCGCCTGTATCGGCATTCCGCTGCTGCTGGAAGCCACCCGTCGCGCCCTGGGCCCGCCGCTGGCAATCATCGCCCTGCTTTTTCTCATCTACAGTTTGGCCGGGCCCTGGATGCCCGGCATGCTGGCGCACCGCGGCGTCAGCCTGAATGCGCTGGCCAACCACCAATGGATCACCACCGAGGGTGTGTTCGGCATCGCCCTGGGCGTGTCCACCAGTTTCGTGTTCCTGTTCGTGCTGTTCGGCGCGCTGCTTGAGCGCGCCGGCGCCGGCCACTACTTCATCCAGCTGGCCTTCAGCCTGCTCGGCCATCTGCGCGGCGGCCCGGCCAAGGCGGCGGTGGTGGCTTCGGGCATGACCGGCCTGATCTCCGGCTCGTCGATCGCCAACGTGGTGACCACCGGCACCTTCACCATTCCGATGATGAAGAAGGTCGGCTTCTCCAGTGAAAAGGCCGGCGCGGTGGAAGTGGCCTCCTCGGTCAACGGTCAGATCATGCCGCCGGTGATGGGCGCCGCCGCGTTCCTGATGGTCGAGTACGTCGGCATTCCCTACGTGGAGATCATCAAGCACGCCTTCCTGCCGGCGGCGATCTCTTACATTGCGCTGCTCTATATCGTGCACCTGGAAGCGCTCAAGCTCGGCATGCAGCCGATCGGCACGCACCAGCCCAAGCCCTGGCTGCGCCGGCTGACCGGCTTCGCCTTCGGCGCGGCGCTGATCAGCGGCCTGTCGCTGGCCGTCTACTACGGCCTGGGCTGGCTCAAGCCGGCGCTTGGCGAGGCGGCTATCTGGGTGATCGGCGTGCTGCTGGCGCTGGTCTACCTGGGCCTGCTCAAGGTGGCGGCCAGCAATCCGCCGCTGCCGGCGGAAGATCCGGACAAGCCCCTGGAGGAGCTGCCGCAGACCCGTGCCGTGCTGCTCTCCGGCCTGCATTTCCTGCTGCCGGTGGTGGTGCTGGTCTGGTGCCTGATGGTCGAACGCCTGTCGCCCGGCCTCTCGGCGTTCTGGGGCACGGTGATGCTGGTGGTAATCCTGCTCACCCAGCGCCCGCTGCTGTCCTGGATGCGCGGTGACGGCGGCCAGACCCATGGCGGTTTCGCCGACGGCGTGGTCGACCTGCGCGAGGGCCTGATCGGCGGCGCGCGCAACATGATCGGCATCGGCATCGCCACCGCGGCGGCGGGCATCATCGTCGGCGCGGTGTCGCAGACCGGTGTTGGCCTGGTGCTGGCCGACGTGGTGGAAGTGCTGTCGATGGGCAACCTGCTGCTCATGCTGCTGTTCACCGCGGTGTTCAGTCTGATCCTCGGCATGGGCCTGCCGACCACCGCCAACTACATCGTGGTGTCCAGCCTGCTGGCGCCGGTGGTGGTGGCGCTGGGGCAGCAGAACGGGCTGATCGTGCCGCTGATCGCGGTGCACCTGTTCGTCTTCTACTTCGGCATCATGGCCGACGTGACGCCGCCGGTGGGCCTGGCCTCGTTCGCTGCCGCCGCGGTATCCAAGGGCGACCCGATCAAGACCGGCCTGACCGCCTTCTACTACAGCCTGCGCACCGCGGCGCTGCCGTTCCTGTTCATCTTCAACACCGACCTGCTGCTGATCGACGTGGGCTTCTGGCACGGCGTGCTGATCTTCATCGTGGCGACGGTGGCCATGCTGATCTTCGCCGCCGGCACCCAGGGCTTCTTCCTGGTGCGCAGTCGCTGGTACGAGGGTGTGTTGCTGCTGCTGGTGGCCTTCACGCTGTTCCGTCCGGGTTTCTGGATGGACCTGGTGCACGATCCCTACCAGGACATCCCGCCCGGCCAGTTCGTACAGGCACTGGGCCAGGTGGAGGCCGACAGCCAGCTGCGCCTGCGTGTGCTCGGCGAGGACGACGTGGGGGATCCCCGCGAGTTCGCCCTGCTGCTGCCGGTGCCGGATGGCGAAAGCGGCGAGCAGCGCCTGGAGAAGCTGGGCCTGATGCTCTACGAAGAGGACGGCAAGCTGCTGATCGACAACGTGGCGTTCGGCAGTGTCGCCGCCGATCTGGGCCTGGCCTTCGACCAGCAGATCCTGCGCGTGCGCGCCCCCACCGACCGCTGGGCCAAGGAGTGGATGTGGATCCCCGGCTTCATGGTGTTTGCGCTGGTGGTATGGCTGCAGCGCCGTCGCCTGCCGCGGGGCTGAGCCGCTCGGCCGCTTCCGTCACGCCTGTGGCGCAAGCGGCTTCCAGCACCGGATAGGCGCTGGCGCAGAACAGCGAGTTGAGCCGCTTCATGTCGGCGATCAGTTCCAGGTGCAGGCCGCTGCTGTGCAGGCTGGCCACCACCCTTTCGCCGAGGCGGTTCACATGCGCATGGGTGAGGCGCCGCTCCCAAACCTGGAAGCGGCGCTTCTCGTCCAGCAGGCGCTGCGCACTGACGCGGTCCGCGCCCAGGAACACCGACAGGCCCAGGCGCAGGTTGTCGCGCAGGCCGGCGTGCAGGGCTAGCAGCTCCTGCAGGCCGACCTCCGAGAAGGCATGGGCGCGGGCGGTCTTGTGGCTCTGCAGCTTGCCCAGCATGTGTTCGATCAGGTCGCCGGCATGTTCCAGGTTGACCGCCAGTTCGATGGTTTCCGCCCAGCGCCGGTTGTCCTGCGCCGACAGGTCGTCGCGGTTGATCTGCGCCAGGTAGAGCTTGACCGCGCTGTACAGCGCATCGACGTCGTCATCCAGGGCGCGGATACGCTGCCCGGCGTTGCGGTCGTCGTCGCGCAGCACCAGGTGGAACTGCTCGAGCATCTGCTCCACCAGATCGCCGATGCGCAGGGTCTCGCGCACCGCGTTGGCCAGCGCCAGGCCGGGGGTGGCCAGGGCGGCCGGGTCCAGGTTGCGCGGGCGCACGCCGTCCTCGCTTTCCGGGCGCTCCGGCAGCAGCCAGGTGCTCAGTCGGGCCATGGCGCTCACGGTGGGCAGCATCAGCACACAGCGCAGGCTGTTGTAGGCCACGTGGAAGCCGATTACCAGGCTGGCGCTGTCCAGCGCCAGCCCGTCCATCCAGGCCACCAGCGGGTCGAGGAAAGGGATGATCAGCAACAGGCCGATCAGTTTGTAGAGCAGACTGCCCAGCGCCACCCGGCGCCCGGCGGCGCTCTGCAGGCTGCTGTTGAGCAGCGCCAGCACGCCGCTGCCGATGTTGGCACCGATCACCAGGCCGATGGCCACCGGCAGGCTGAGCAGCCCGGCGCTGGCCAGCGTGGCGGTGAGCAGCACCGCAGCCAGGCTGGAATAGCTGAGCAGGGCGAACAGCGCGCCGATCAGCGCGTCGAGCAGGATGTCGCCGGTCAGCTCGGCGAACAGCACCTTGATGCCGGTGGATTCGGTGATCGGCTGTGCGGCGGCGACGATCAGCTGCAGCGCCAGCAGGATCAACCCGACGCCGATCTGTACGCGGCCGAACTGGCCGACGCGTGTCTGCCGGCGCGACAGGAACAGCACCACGCCGATCAGGATCAGCAGCGGCGACAGCCAGTGCAGGTCCAGGGTCAGCACGCGGGTCATCAGCGCGGTGCCGACGTCGGCGCCGAGCATGATGGCCAGCGCCGGACCGAGGGTCATCAGCCCTTCGGCGACAAAGGAGGTGGTCAACAGGGCGGTGGCGTTGCTGCTCTGCACCAGCGCGGTGACCACGATGCCGGCACCGAACGCCAGCGGCAGGTTGCGGGTGCTGCGGTTGAGGGTTTCGCGCAATTGCGAGCCGTACACGCGCAGGATGCCGGTGCGCACGATATGCGTGCCCCACACCAGGAGGGCCACGGCGGACAACAGGTTGAGCAGGGTCAGCATGACCAAGCCTCCCAGAAAAAGCCTGACAGGCAGCTACACCGCACAACCGGGCGGATGACGGATTCGTTTGGGGGAAATGGATGAAAGAAGCGAGGCCGCCGGAGCGGCTGGCGAACTGATGTTACTCGGCCCGCCAGGTTCCGGCCAGAGGGGGGCTCAGAAGCCCAGCAGGCCGAGGATCAGCGGCAGGCTGGCGATCGACAGCAGGGTCTGCAGGGTGATCACGCCGGCCATCAGCGGGGCATCGCCGCCCAGCTGGCGGGTGAGGATGTAGCTGGCCGTCGCGGTTGGAATGGCGAAGAAGACCACGACCACGGCCGTTTCCAGCAGCGGCAGGCCCAGCGTCAGGGCTACGCCCCAGGCCAGCAGCGGCATGATCAGCAGGCGGATGGCGGTGTTCCAGGCCAGCGGCGCCAATTGGCTGCGCAGCTGCTGCGGCTGCAGCGCCGCACCGACGCTGAGCAGACCCAGCGGCAGGCTGGCGGCGGCCATCAGGCTCAGCAGTCGGTCGCTGCCCCCGGGCAGGCCCAGGCCGCTGAGGTTGATCAGCGCGCCTACCACGCAGCCGAGGATCAGCGGGTTCTTGAGAATGGGCAGCAGCAGGGTGCGCGGGCTGACGCCGCCTTCGGCGCTCAATGCCCACACGGACAGCACGTTCACCGCCGGCACCATCAGCGCCAGCAGCACCGCCGCAATGCCCAGGCCTTCGGCACCGAACAGGTTGCCGACAATGGCCAGGCCCAGGTAGGTGTTGAAGCGCAGCTGCGCCTGGCTGAATACCCCGAAACGAGCCGCAGGCCATTTGCACACGCGGCGCAGGATCAGCAGGCTGACCCAGCCGATACCCAGGGCGGTGAATACCCCCAGCGCGAGGCGCGGCATGGCCGGGTTGTCCAGCGGCGCATTGACCAGGCTGGCCACCAGCAGGGCGGGGAAGAGGATGAAGTAGTTGAGGCGCTCGGCGCCGGGCCAGAAGGTTTCGCTGGGGAATTGCCAGCGGCGCATCAGGTGTCCGGCAATGATCAGGGCGAACAGCGGCCAGATGGCCATCAGGACTTGCAGCACATATCCACCGAAGCCGGACATGCGGCCGGCAAGAACCAAAACGCCGCTATCTTGGTGGCGGCGCGCGGCAAACGCAAGATCATTAGCTGGCTTGGTAGTGGCGGATCGCAGGGCGGACAAGGTTGCCGCTCCGCCAGGTCCCGCAGGGACGGTCAGCGCAGCTGCAACCCGCCGGATTCGCGGTGCAGGCTGCGCACCCGCTCGCCGAGTCGTGCCAGGTTGGTCTCCACCGCGTTCAGCTCGTCACGCCGCTGTGGCAGCAGCAGCTGGCGCAGGTCCTGATCGAGGTTGTCGCTGAGCTGGCGCAGATACCGATGGCGCTCCTCGGTCAGCGCGTTCAGCTCGCGCCATTCCGCCGGCTGCGGCAGGCCATAACCGTTTTTCAGCAACTCCGCCGGACGGCTGAGGAAGCCGGCCTGCACCAGCATGGTCTGCAGGGTGTCACCGGTGCGCTTCATCTGCGGGTCGGCAGCTTCGCCCAGGTAGCGCTGCTTCAGTTCGTCCTGGGCCAGCAGCAGTTGCTGGCGCTGGGCGGCCTGCTCCAGCAACAGCAACGCGGCGCTGGTGCGCAGGTCGGCCCTGGCGATCCACGGCAGGCGCTCACTGGCCGGCAGGGCCAGCCAGGCTTCGACACTGTGTTGCGTGATCGGCAGCTGCTCGCGCAGCACGTCGAACATCGCCTGATAGCGGCTGCGGAACGAGTCGAAGCGGTAGCCCAGGCGCAGCGCCTGGCGCGGGTCGGCCAGCGGTGCGAGATCGGCCAGGCCGCGGGCGGCCAGGGAGTCGAGCAGGGCGTTGGGCATGACACTGTCGAGCCCGCGCAGTGCGGGATGGGTGGTGCCGGTACGCAGCAGCTGCAGGGTTTCCACCGCGCAGTTGTTGGTCAGGAAGTAGTAGCGCCCGTCGTAGCTCCAGTGCGTTTCCACTGCGCGGCGCACCAGGGCATCCTGCTCCGCGCGGCTCAGGCGCAGCGGTACGGAAAGCAGATCGCGCAGCTCGACCTTGGTGTATTCGTCCACCACCTGGGACAGCGGCAGGATGAACAGCCGCGAGGGGTAGACGCCGGTCAGGCCATCCCAGCTCGACAGTTGCAGATCGCCGACGAAGGCGCGGTAGGACAGCACCAGATGGTGCTCCAGATCCAGGCGGCAGTCCGCGCCCCGGGGTCGGCCTGGCGCGCAAACCACCAGACGCAGCATGCTGTGCCCCCAGCGACTGACCCAGTTGTCGTTGGCCTCGGCGAACAGGTAGTCGACCTCGTAGACGCGTTCGGGGTCGATCCAGGCCAGCGGCGCCTTCTCGTAGTCGCGACTGGCGTTCAGGAATGGCAGACGCGGGCTGCAGGGTCGGGCATGGGTCGGCTGCCAACCGAAGTGCTCGCTGAAGTACTGGTGCAGCGAGGGGCGCCGGCAGGCGTAATCGGGGTCGAGCAGAAAGTACTCGAAATTGACTGCGACGAACTCGCGGGGGTTGTGCAGCTCGTAGGGGTCAGGGCTGCGCTCCTGCTGGCCGTTGTCGCTGATTGGTTCGCCACGTCCGCCGATGCGCTGGGGCCAGCCAGCCAGCTCCAGCAGGCGCGGATCGTCGGAGAGCGTGAAGCGGCGGGCGATCTCGCCACGGCAGTCGTCCGGCAGGCCAACCGGTCCCACCGTGCTCGCCAGGCGAGTGCAGCGCGTCAGTTGGCGACGATCAATGGGTGACCAGAGACGGGCACGGTCGTACAGGTGCGCCAGCTCGTGCAGCACGGTGGCCAGCAATTCGCGGTACTGGGTGCCGTGGGTGCGCCCGGTACGCTGTTGCCGCGCACTGCCATCGGTCAGCCCGGGCAGCAGGGAGCGATTGAGCAGCAGCCGCTCGCCTGCCATGCGCCCGTGCACGGCCTCGGGAAGCGCGGTCCAGCGCACGGTCACCTGGCGGTCCAGGCGTTCGATCAGGCGGGGTGGCAGCGCGGCAATGGCTTGGTCGAGCAGTTGGCGGCTGGCCAGGCGCTGGGCATCGTCCAGTCCCTGTCCGTCCAGCCGCAGACGCAGTTCGGCGCGAGCACCGGCGACCAGCGACAGGAGCAGCAGGAGAAGACAGCAGGAGCGGAGCGAGAAAAGATGGGTCATGCCATTTGGACCGCAGCCGGGCGGCTGCGTGAAGGAAAGCACGCGCCGCCTGTCGACGGCGCGTCGTACCGCTTAGCGGGCGAGGATGGCCTCGGCCAGCTCCAGGTCGGTGGCTTGCAGGCTGGGTGCCTTGGCACGAATCACCTGCAGAGCGGACTCCAGGTGGGCACCACGGATGTCGCCGCGGCTGGCCACGAAGCTGGCAGCATCTTCGCGGGCGGCCAGGACGATCTTGTCGTCGCCGGACGACATGTCGGTGCTGGATTCGGTGGTGCCGATCAGGGCACTGCCGATCATGTCGGTGGTACCGATGAAGCTGGAGGCGCTGGCCATGGTCGACAGGCTCAGCAGAGCAGCGGCGCCGAACAGACGAATCGGAGTCATGCGTTGTACCTCGGGGGTTGTGGGCAGATTCTTGGAGGCTCGGAGTGTAACGAGCTTTGCCCCCAAGGGCTATCAGAGGGGTGGCGTAAAGCCATCAACGCTGTAGCACCGTCTGCGGCGGTGCTACAGCGAATCGGCGATCAGCGCTTGCCCAGCATATGGCCGGTCTTGCGCATGTTGGTGTGCCAGGAGAAGGCTTCTTCGAGCAGGTGCGGCGTCTGGCCGCCTACGGTGGCGCAGGCGCGGTCGAGGTAGTCCTGCATGGCCGGACGGAAGTCCGGATGCACGCACTTGTCGATGATCAGTTGGGCGCGCTCGCGCGGCGCCAGGCCACGGAGGTCGGCCAGGCCCTGTTCGGTAACCAGGATGTCCACGTCGTGTTCGTTGTGGTCGACGTGGGGAACCATCGGCACGGCGCTGGAAATGGCGCCGCCCTTGGCGATCGACTTGGTCACGAAGATGGCCAGGTGTGCGTTGCGGGTGAAGTCGCCCGAGCCGCCCAGGCCGTTCATCATGTGGGTGCCGTTGACGTGAGTGGAGTTGACGTTGCCATAGATGTCGAACTCCAGCGCGGTGTTGATGGCGATGATGCCGATGCGGCGGACGATCTCCGGATGGTTGGAGATTTCCTGCGGGCGCAGCACCAGCTTGTCCTTGTACTTGTCGAGGTTGGCCATCACGTGATGGCACATACGCTCGGACAGGGTGAAGGAACAGCCGGAAGCGGCGACCAGTTTGCCGGCATCGAACAGCTCGAAGGTGGAGTCCTGCAGCACTTCGGAATACATGGTCAGACCGCTGAAGTTGGACTTCAGCAGGCCGCTCATCACGGCGTTGGCAATGGTGCCCACGCCGGCCTGCAGCGGCAGCAGGCTGGAGGTCAGGTTGCCGCGCTCGACTTCCATTTCCAGGAAGGCGATCAGGTGGTCGGCGATGGCCTGGGTATCCTCATCGCTGGGCAGGACGGCGGAGTAGGAGTCTTCCTGGTTGGTGACGACGATGGCCGCGATACGCGCCGGGTCGACCGGGATGTACGGGGTGCCGATGCGGTCCTGGCCGTTGATCAGCGGCACCGGGCCGCGGTTCGGGCGCTTGGCCGGCAGGTAGATGTCGTGCAGGCCTTCCAGGGCGGCCGGATGGGCAAGGTTCAGCTCGACGATCACCACATCGGCTTCGGCGAAGCTGGCGGAGTTACCCACCGAGGTCGTCGGCACGATACCGCCGTTCTCGGTGATGGCGCAGGCCTCGATGATGGCCACGTCGACCTTGGGCAGGCTGCCGGCGCGCAGCTGTTCGGCGGTGTCGGACAGGTGCTGGTCGATGAACATCACCTCGCCATTGTTGATGGCCTTGCGCAGCCCGGCGTCGGACTGGAACGGCATGCGGCGGGCCAGCAGACCGGACTCGGCCATCAGCCCGTCCATGTCATTGCCCAGGCTGGCGCCGGTGATGAGAGTGATCTTCAACTCTTCTTGACGGGCGCGTGCCGCCAGGGCGAGGGGGACCTTCTTCGCCTCGCCGGCGCGGGTGAAACCGCTCATTCCGACGGTTTGGCCGTGGCTTACCAGCTTGGCCGCTTCTTCGGCGCTGGTGATTTTCTCGCACAGGGAATTGAGGCGAATGCGATCGGCATACTGGGACATGCAGCGGCTCCTTGGTTTTCTTGTTGGCTCAGCAGCCCGAGTCTAGGGATTCGCTTCTGCTACGCCTCTAATACCAAGGTCAGGATGTGCAGTCGTTCTTTGTCGGTCACGGGAGGGTGGAACAGCCCCGCAGCCACTCGCGCCTGAGGCGCAAGTGGCTGTTATTCCAGGCAATTCCGATCAGTCGACGGCTTTGACCATGTCCTCGATGACTTTCTTGGCGTCACCGAAGACCATCATGGTCTTGTCCATGTAGAACAGCTCGTTGTCCAGGCCGGCGTAGCCGCTGGCCATGGAGCGCTTGTTGACGATCACCGTCTTGGCCTTGTAGGCCTCGAGGATCGGCATGCCGGCGATCGGCGACTTGGGATCGGTCTTGGCCGCCGGGTTGACCACGTCGTTGGCACCCAGCACCAGGACCACATCGGTCTGGCCGAACTCGGAGTTGATGTCTTCCATCTCGAACACCTGCTCGTAGGGCACTTCGGCCTCGGCGAGCAGCACGTTCATGTGGCCGGGCATGCGGCCTGCCACCGGGTGGATGGCGTACTTCACGTTCACGCCGCGGTGGGTCAGCTTCTCGGCCAGCTCCATCAGTGCGTGCTGGGCGCGAGCCACAGCCAGGCCGTAGCCGGGCACGATCACCACGGTGTCGGCGTTGGTCAGCAGGAAGGCGGCATCATCGCTGGAGCCGGACTTCACGTTGCGCTGCACCTGCTCGCCGGCGGCGGCGCTGCCGGCTTCGGCGCCGAAGCCGCCGAGGATCACGTTGAAGAACGAGCGGTTCATCGCCTTGCACATGATGTACGAGAGGATCGCGCCCGAGGAGCCCACCAGCGAGCCGGCGATGATCAGCATCGAGTTGTTCAGCGAAAAGCCGATACCGGCGGCCGCCCAGCCCGAATAACTGTTGAGCATCGATACCACCACCGGCATGTCGGCGCCGCCGATGGGGATGATGATCAGCACGCCGATCACGAAGGCCAGAACCACCAGGATGGCGAACGCGGTGACGTCCCCGGTGAAGGTGTACATCAGGCCCAGGCCGACGATGACCAGGCCCACCGCCAGGTTGAGCAGGTGCTGGCCCTTGAACACTACTGGCGCGCCCTGGAACAGGCGGAACTTGTACTTGCCGGACAGCTTGCCGAAGGCGATGACCGAGCCGGAGAAGGTGATGGCCCCGATGGCGGCGCCAAGGAACAGCTCCAGGCGGTTACCGGCCGGAATCGGGTCGGCCATGGCGGCGACGATGCCCAGCGACTGCGGTTCGGCCACCGCGGCGATGGCGATGAACACCGCCGCCAGACCGATCATGCTGTGCATGAAGGCCACCAGCTCGGGCATCTTGGTCATTTCCACGCGCTTGGCCATGATCGTGCCGGCGGTGCCACCGATCAGCAGGCCGACGATCACGTAACCGATGCCTTGGGTGGCCAGTTCGGCGCCCAGCTTATAGATGAGGGCAATGGTGGTCAGGACGGCAATGGCCATGCCGATCATGCCGAACAGGTTGCCGCGCCGCGACGTGGTCGGATGGGACAGCCCCTTGAGCGCCTGTATGAAGCACACCGAGGCGATCAGGTAGAGGACGGTGATCAGGTTCATGCTCATTGATTACTTCTCCACCTGGGCCTTCGGGGCCTTCTTCTTGAACATTTCCAGCATGCGGCGGGTGACCAGGAAGCCACCGAACACGTTGACCGCAGCCAGGGCCACGGCCAGGGTGCCCATGGCCTTGCCCAGCGGGGTGACGGTCAGCGCGGCGGCCAGCATGGCGCCAACGATGACGATCGCCGAGATGGCGTTGGTGACGGCCATCAGCGGAGTGTGCAGGGCGGGGGTAACGTTCCAGACCACGTGGTAGCCCACATAGATGGCCAGCACGAAGATGATCAGGTTGTAGATACCGTCGGAAATCAGATCCATGTCCGTGCCCCTTAGCCGTTCTTGCGCACGACTTCACCGTCCCGGCACATCAGGCAGGCGGCGACGATGTCGTCTTCAAGGTTGAGGTGGAACTGGCCGTCCTTGTCGATGACCAGCTTGAGGAAGTCGAGCAGGTTACGGGCGTACAGCGCCGAGGCGTCCGCCGGCACCTGCGCGGGCAGGTTGGTGTGGCCAACGATGGTTACACCGTGCTTGACCACTACACGATCGGCTTCGGTCAGCGGACAGTTGCCGCCTTGTGCAGCCGCCAGGTCGATGATCACCGAGCCGGGTTTCATTTCCGCCACGGTTGCTTCCTGCAGCAGTACCGGGGCCTTGCGACCGGGGATCAGCGCGGTGGTGATGACGATATCAGCCTGCTTGGCGCGCTCGTGCACGGCCTTGGCCTGACGCTCCATCCAGGATTGCGGCATGGGGCGGGCATAGCCGCCGACGCCTTGCGCACACTCGCGCTCTTCGTCGGTTTCAAACGGCACGTCGACGAACTTGGCGCCGAGGGATTCGATCTGTTCCTTCACGGCCGGGCGCACGTCGGAGGCTTCGATTACCGCGCCCAGGCGCTTGGCAGTGGCAATGGCCTGCAGACCGGCCACGCCCGCGCCGAGCACCAGCACGCGGGCCGCCTTCACGGTGCCGGCGGCGGTCATCAGCATGGGCATGAAGCGCGGATAGTGGTTGGCGGCGAGCATTACCGCCTTGTATCCGGCAATGTTGGCCTGGGAGGAGAGCACGTCCAGGCTTTGCGCACGGGAGGTACGCGGCGCGGCCTCCAGCGCGAAAGCCATGATGCCACGCGCCGCCATGCGGGCGATGCTGTCACTGTCGAAGGGGTTGAGCATGCCGATCAGCACCGCGCCCGGCTTCATGAGCGCCAGCTCGGTTTCGTCTGGAGCGACTACCTTGAGGACGAGATCGGCGGCAAAGGCCTCGGCGGCGCTGCCGATCTTCGCTCCGGCCTGCTCATATGCGCTGTCCGGGACGCAGGCGTTGCTGCCGGCGGAAGCCTGAACGGTCACCTGGTGACCCTGGCTGACGAGCTTCTTGACCGTCTCCGGGGTAGCAGCCACACGGGTTTCCCCGCTGTGGGTTTCTAGGGGAATGCCGATTAGCACTTCCTGTCTCCTGTTGATCATTGTTCTTGTCGCCCGGCCACATGGGGGTAATGGCGTCGGCCCCCTCCGAAGGTCGTAGTTACGGCGGGGTGGCGCGGCATTGTGCAGGCGAACGAAAGGGGCAGCAAGATTTTTGAAGTAAAACAGTCAGCGGACTACAAGTCCTTATGTGACCATTTGGTTGCAACTGTTTCCGGTTCCCGAAGATCGCAGTTTGCTGCTCTGGAACCCCTTTGAGTTCGCAATTCGGCCGTATCGAGGGCTTGCGGGCTTCCGGCGGCGGTTAGGCACGACTCAGGCAATCGACAGGCCTTATAAAAGCTGAAAGAGGGGGATATGTAGTGGAATATCGGCATGGCTACAGTGGGCGTGTGGCTGGTGCATTGTATGTAGCAGGCGCGCTGCCTAGGATGTAGCAATCTTGATATCAGGCACGGGAGCAGGCTGATGGCGGCACAGGCGAGATTCAACTGGGAGGACCCGTTGCTGCTGGAGCAGCAGCTGACGCAGGAGGAACGCATGGTGCGTGACAGCGCGGCGCGGTTTGCCGCGGACAAGCTTGCGCCCAGGGTGCTTGAGGCGTTCCGGCATGAGCACACCGATCCAGCGATCTTTCGCGAGATGGGCGAAGCGGGCCTGCTGGGTGCCACGCTGCCGGTGGAGTACGGGGGCAGCGCCCTCAACCAGGTGTCGTACGGCCTGATCGCTCGGGAGATCGAGCGGATCGACTCCGGGTATCGGTCGATGATGAGTGTGCAGTCCTCGCTGGTAATGCTGCCCATCCACGCGTTTGGCAATGAGGCGACACGGCAGAAATATTTGCCCGGGCTGGCGAGCGGCCAGCTCGTCGGCTGTTTCGGTTTGACCGAGCCCGATCACGGTTCGGATCCGGGTGCAATGGTCACCCGTGCAAGAAAGGTAGAAGGTGGCTACCGGTTGTCCGGCAGCAAGATGTGGATCACCAACAGCCCGATTGCCGACGTCTTCGTGGTCTGGGCCAAGGATGACGAAGGGCAGATCCGCGGTTTCGTGTTGGAAAAGGGCTGGCCAGGCCTCAGTGCGCCGGCCATCCATGGCAAGGTGGGGCTGCGTGCATCGATTACCGGGCAGATCGTCATGGATGAGGTCTTCTGTCCCGAGGAGAACGCCTTCCCCGAGGTGCGTGGGTTGAAAGGGCCTTTTACCTGTCTCAACTCGGCGCGCTATGGCATTGCATGGGGTGCCCTGGGGGCCGCCGAGTTCTGCTGGCATGCCGCGCGGCAATACACCCTCGATCGTCAGCAGTTCGGCCGACCCTTGGCGGCCAACCAGTTGATACAGAAGAAGCTGGCCGACATGCAGACCGAAATCACTCTGGCTCTGCAGGGCTGCCTGCGGCTTGGGCGCATGAAGGATGAAGGTACTGCTGCGGTGGAGATCACCTCGATCATGAAGCGCAACAGCTGCGGCAAGGCACTCGACATCGCGCGCATGGCTCGCGACATGCTGGGTGGCAATGGCATCAGCGATGAGTTCGGCATTGCACGACACTTGGTGAACCTGGAGGTCGTGAATACTTATGAAGGTACCCATGACGTGCATGCACTGATCCTGGGTCGGGCGCAGACCGGAATTCAGGCATTTTTTTAATAGTGCGCTAATAAAGTGTTTGACTTGTGCCTGGGGCGCCCTATAATGCGCCCCACTTCCAGCGCAGAGCTGCTGAAAACTCCTTGTA
>NZ_JBOY01000085.1:0-1279 GCF_000647775.1 Pseudomonas sp. RL
CGTAAGCGTCCGGCCACCACACCTACCTCTCGACCTCACCTTGTGCTGAGCCTTAGCTGCCGAGCGCTGCCCAGCCCGAAATGGGCAGCAGGCTGTCGATATCCCGGTTGCGCGTAGTCGGGAGCCGTGTGAGTACGTCAGTCAGCCAGGCCTGCGGGCAAAGGCCATTGGCCTTGGCGGTGGCGACGAGGCTCATGATCGCGGCGGCGCGCGGGCCGGCGTTCGTGCCGCCGATGAACAGCCAGTTCTTCCGGCCCAGCGTGATCGGGCGGATGGCGTTTTCGATCGGGTTGTTGTCGATCGGGCGACCGCCGTCCTCGAGGTAGCGCAGCAGCGCGGGCCAGCGGCTGAGCGCGTGATTCACCGCCTTGGCGAGGCCGCTGTTCTTCAGCGTTTTGAGGCCCAGCGCCTGCAGCCAGTCGTGCAGCTCGGTCAGCTTCGGCGCGGCGTGCTGCTGGCGATAGGCGCGCAGCGCCTCGCCGTGGAGTCCTTGGTCCTTGGCCTCGGCTTCGATGCGGTACAGCACGCCGACGCGTTCGACGGCCTCCTGTGCCAGGGGGCTGCCGCTGGCCTGGACGACCTCGACAAACTTGCGGCGCACATGCACCCAACAGGCGAGCTCGGTGACGCCCTCGCGGAACAGCGCCTTGTAGCCGGCGTAGTCGTCGACCATGAGCGCGCCGCGCCAATCCCCGAGGAACTCGCGTGCGTGCTTGCCGCTGCGGCTGTCGGCGTAGTCAAACACCACGATCGGTGGCCCGGCGGTACTTCGGTAGGCGAACAGATAGCTCTGCTGGGTCTTGCCGTTGCCCGGATCCAGCGTGTCGACCGGGGTCTCATCGGCATGCAGGCAGACCTGTTCGCGTAGCTTCTCGCGCAGTCGATCGGCCAGCGGCTGCAGGGCGACGCCGCAGGCGCCGACCCAGTCGGCGAGCGTGCTGCGCGGCAGCTCGATGCCGGCGCGGGCGTAGATCGTCTGCTGCCGGTACAGCGGCAGGTGATCGGTGTACTTGGCCAGCAGCACCTGCGCCAGCAGCGAGGGCGCGGGCAGGCCGCGGTCGATGATGGCGGGTGCGACCGGCTCGGCGACGGCGGTCTCACACGCCCGGCAGGCGTACTGCGGATGGACGTGGCGCTCGACGTGGAACTTCGCCGGCGTATACGCCAGCTTCTCGCTGACGTGCTCACCGATCTTGACCAGATCCGCCGCGCAGGTGGCGCAGGTGCAGCCGCTCGCGGGCTCGTGCACGGTGATGACGCGCGGCAGCTCCGGCGGCAG
>NZ_JBOY01000086.1:0-3080 GCF_000647775.1 Pseudomonas sp. RL
GCAGGGTGGCGACGATGTCGCGCTGCGCCACGCCGAGCAGCGCGGCCTTGCGGCGGTCGACCAGCAGCAGGGTGCGCGGCGCGTCGGCGATCGCGGTGTCATCCACGTCCACCACGTAGTCGGTGCGCTCGAACAGCGCGCGCACCTCTGCGGCCACCTGGCGGCGACCCTCGGCGTCCGGGCCGTAGATTTCCGCGACGATGGGCGACAGCACCGGCGGGCCGGGCGGCACTTCCACCACCTTGAGGTTGGCGCCATGGCGTTTGGCGATGGCCTGCAGGTCCGGACGCAGACGCGTGGCAATCGCGTGGCTCTGCTCGTCGCGGTCGCCCTTGGCCACCAGGTTGACCAGCATGTCGCCGACTTCGCCGCCGCTGCGCAGGTCGTACTGACGCACCAGGCCGTTGAAGTTGATCGGCGCGGCGGTGCCGGCGTAGGCCTGGTAGTCCAGCACCTCGGCCTGTTCGGCCAGGTAGGCGCCCAACTCGCGCAGCACGGCGGCGGTGCCTTCCAGCGGCGTGCCAGCCGGCATGTCGACCACCACCTGCAGCTCGGACTTGTTGTCGAACGGCAGCATCTTCAGCACCACCAGGCCGGCGGCGGGCAACGCCAGGGAGATGGCGATCAGCAGGCCCACGCCGGCGCCGAGCAGCGCGCGGTTGCGCCGGCCGCGGCGTTCATCCAGCAGCGGGCGGAAGATGCCTTCGAAGAACGGCGTCAGCTTGCCGGACAGCCCGCCGTCATGGGCGTGGGCGGCTGTGGGCTTCATCCACAGGCGCGCCAGCCAGGGCGTGACGGTGAAGGCGATGGCCAGCGACAGCAGCATGCCCATGCTGGCGTTGATCGGGATCGGGCTCATGTACGGGCCCATCAGGCCGCTGACGAAGGCCATCGGCAGCAGCGCGGCGATCACCGTCAGGGTGGCCAGGATGGTCGGCCCCCCGACTTCGTCCACCGCGCCGGGAATCAGCTCGCGCAGCGTCTTGCCCGGGTGCAGCGCCTGGTGACGGTGGATGTTCTCCACCACCACGATGGCGTCGTCGACCAGGATGCCGATGGAGAAGATCAGCGCAAACAGCGACACCCGGTTGAGGGTGAAGCCCCAGGCCCAGGAAGCGAACAGGGTGACGGTCAGGGTGAGGATCACCGCGCTGCCGACGATCAGCGCCTCGCGGCGGCCCAGGGCGAGGAACACCAGCACCACCACCGACAGGGTGGCGAACAGCAGCTTCTGGATCAGCTGGCGGGCCTTCTCGTCGGCCGTGGCGCCGTAGTTGCGGGTTTCCGCCAGCTCGACACTGTCCGGGATCAGGCTGTTGCGCAGCTCGGCGACCCGCGCCAGCACGGCGGAAGAAACGTCGATGGCGTTCTCGCCGGGTTTCTTGGTCACGCTCAGGGTGATCGCCGGGAACTCGCCCGCGCCGCCGGGCGCGCTGCTCGGCAGGCCATGCCAGACGTACTGGCTGGGCGGCAGGGCGCCGTCCTCGACGCGCGCCACATCCTTGAGCTGCACCGGCTTGCCGTCGCGCACGCCGACCAGCAGCTCGCCCACCTCGGTGGCGTTTTCCAGGAAGCCACCGGCCTCCAGCTGCAGGCTGCGGTTGCCGCCCAGCAGCTCGCCCACCGGCAGGCCGGCGTTGGCCGACTGCAGCGCCATGCGCAGGTCTCCCACGGTCACCCCGGCCGCGGCCATGCGCGCCGGGTCCAGCTCGACGCGCACCGCGCGGCCGGGGCCGCCGTGGCTGCGCACTTCGCGGGTGCCGGGCACGCGCTTGAGTTCGGCTTCCAGGCTGTGGGCGACGTGCTGCAGGTCCAGCGCGCCGGTGGCGGCATCGCGGCTGTACAGGGTCAGGGTGACGATCGGCACGTCATCGATGCCCTTGGGCTTGATCAGCGGTTCGCCGACGCCCAGTTCGCGGGGCAGCCAGTCCGTGTTGGCGCGCAGGGTGTCGTGCAGGCGCACCAGTGCCTCGGTACGCGGCACGCCGACCTCGAACTGCACGGTGACCATGGCCATGCCGGGACGCGACACGGACATCACGTGTTCGACGTCGGCGATCTGCGCCAGTACCTGCTCGGCCGGCACCGCGACCATCTGCTCCACGTCGCGCACGCTGGCGCCCGGGAAGGGGATGATCACGTTGGCCATGGTGACGTTGATCTGCGGTTCTTCCTCGCGCGGCGTGACCAGTACGGCGAACAGCCCGGCGAGCAGGGCGACCAGCGCCAGCAGCGGGGTGATCTGCGCGGTCTGGAAATAGGCGGCGATGCGTCCGGAGACGCCCATGCGGGGAGTCATGTCCATGTCCTTACTTCAGTTGGCCGGCGGCGAGGGGATCGAGCGCCACCCGTTCGCCGGCGACGAGGCCGCTGAGCACTTCGACCTGGGCGCCCTGCTGCGGGCCCAGGCGCACCTGGCGCAGGCGCGGGCACTGCTGGGCGTCCAGCACGTAGACGGCGGTCAGTTCGGCGCGGCGCAGCACGGCTGTGCGGGGGATGTACAGACGGTCGCTTTCCCCGGTGAGGTTCAGGCGCGCGCGGGCGAAGGTGCCGGGCAGCACGCGCAGTTCGGCGGGCAGCTCCAGGCGCAGTTCCACGGTATGGGTGGTCGGATCGACGCTGGGCAGCCACTGCACGCGGCGCGGCGTCACCGGGGTGTCCAGGCCGGCCAGTTCCAGGCGGGCCGACAGCTCTGCCGGTGCGCTGGCGGCGACCGCCTGCGGCACCTGCACGCTGACCCGCAGCGCGGTGGGATCGTACAGCGTCAGCAGCGGGCGGCCGGGCATGGCCATGTCGCCGAGGCTGACCGGAATGGCCGAGACCACGCCGTCGTAGGGTGCGCGCAGTACATAGAAGTCGGACTGGGTGCGCGAGGCCTGGCGGCGGCGCGCACCGCGGCGGCTTCGGCGCGCGCGGCCTTGTAGCGGGCCTCGGCGCGGTCGAAGGCGGCCTGGCTGATGTAGTCCGCCTCCAGCAGCTGGCGCTGGCGGGCCAGTTCGCGCTCGGCCTCCTGCTCGACCGCCTGGGCGGCACGCACCTGGGCGGCGCTGGCGCTGGCGGTCTGCTCGGCGGCGCGGGCG